>CABQAK010000014.1 GCA_902462065.1 uncultured Collinsella sp. | reverse complement strand
GCGGCGAGCACCACGCGCGCCGTCTTGGTGGCGACAAGCGTCTGGAACCCGACGATGTTGAGCAGCGCCGTCTCAAGCAGCTGGCACTCGAGCGCAGGACCGGTGACGCGCACCATGGGCTCGCGCGGAAAGACGAGCTCGCCCTCGGGGACGGCGTCGATATTTACATGCGCACGAAAATCGCGCAGGTAGTCGAGGAATGCGGACTTGAACATCGCGCCGCCGGCAGGGGCCTCAAGCGAGGCGAGGTAGTCGATATCCTCGGGCGTAAAGCGCAGGTTCTCGACGAGCTCGGGCAGCTCGGCGGTGCCACACATGACGGCATAGGCGCTGCCAAAGGGATGGTCGCGGTAAAACGCGGTAAAACAACCCTGCTCATTGGCCTTGCCGCTCTCCCACAGGCCCTGGGCCATAGTGAGCTCGTACAGATCGGTGAGCATTGCAATGTCGGTGGGATGCGAGATGTCGGTCAAAGCCATGGGGCGACCTTTCGGATGTGTGGTGCAGAATTTGAGGGTTGGACGAGAGCAGAGCATGCGGACATGACGCCCGATGCGAGTCGGTTAGAGCAGGCCCATGCTGGTCAGGATCGTGTAGCCCATAAAGATGACAAACGCGATGAGGGCAAGGACAATGATGATTTTTTGAGCCGGTGCCATGCCAGGGATCTCGTTCTCGCCCGTAGGCTCCTTGGAGGTAACCATGCGCTGGGCAAAGGTCATCTCGTCACGGCGCGGCTTGGGCTCGACGGACTTGGGACGGGCGGCCTTTTTAGGCTGAGGTTTGGGCGCGGCAGGTGCAGGCTTCGCGGCAGCGGGTTTGGGTGCGGGCGCGGGCTTGCGCTCGGATGCAGCGTTCGAGGCGACCTCCTCGGCCTTCGCACGCTCGGCACGCAGGGCAGCCAGCTCCTCACGCTCGCGACGCGCCTCTTCCCGAGCCTCGCGGCGGGCCTTCTCAGCGCGGAGCTCTTCCAACTCGGCGCGCTCCTCATCGGACAATGGTTGGGACTCAAGCTCGGCCATGGTATAGCCCTTTCTTTTAAAAAAAGCCGCCGACACAATGTCAGCGGCTTATCAAATCCAAGGGTGGAGACGAAGGGAGTCGAACCCTCGGCCTCTGCCATGCGACGGCAGCGCTCTCCCAACTGAGCTACGTCCCCAGGACAAGTCGATATTTTACCTACGGCTCGCCAACTGTCAACGCCCAATAAGCAGTCTTTTTGGAGCGCGGCTATTTTGACAACTTTTCGAACAGGCGATCCTCTCGAGGATTATTTAATCCCCGTCCCAGAAAAATCATCGACGAACGCACTACTTTGCGCTGGTAAGAACACCGGTGGTGTCGAAGGCCGGGGTGAAGCTCTCGTCCACCGCGCCGCCCTCTTGCCAGAACATCGTCGTAAAGCCCAGGTCGTCGGCATGGTCGAGCACCCGCTCGTACTCCTCGCGCGTCACGGCACGCGCCAGATCGCCGCCCTGCTCGCGCATAAGCGCATTGGGCGTGTACTGGTTCATGACCGAGATCGGCACGTCGCCCATCGTCTGCCACACCAGGTCTAACACGCGGCACGAGTCATCCGCATGCCCCGGCAGTACCAAGTGGCGCACGATGATGCCGCGCTTCATGAGCCCCTCGTCGTCCACCAACTCTCCCCCGCGGCGCTCGATCTCGCGCGCCATCTGGGCCAGGCCCGACACGGCCACACGCGGGTAATCCTTTATATGAGAGAGCGACTGCGCAAGCCCGGCATCGGCATATTTAAAGTCGGTGAGCCACACATCGACCAGATCGCCCAGCGCCGCCACGGCACTCGCGCGCTCGTAACCACTCGTGTTGTAGACGATCGGGACGACCAGCCCGCGCGACCGCGCCGCGGCAATCGCGGCAGGCAGCAGGTGAGCATAGTGCGTCGCCGTCACCAAATTGATGTTGTTAGCACCCTGGTCCTGCAGTTCCAGCATAATCTCGACCAGGCGCTCAGGTGAAATCTCAAGGCCAAAATTGCCGGTCGAGATCTCGTGGTTCTGGCAGTAGATACATTTAAGCGAGCAACCGCTAAAGAAGATCGTGCCCGAACCGGCCTCGCCCGAGATGGGCGGTTCCTCCCACATATGAAGCGCCGCGCGGGCCACCTTGAGCGTGTCGTTAGCACCGCATACGCCGTGCGCGCCCTCATCGCGCGCCGCACCGCAACGGCGCGGACACAAATGGCAGGCGGGCGAAAAAAGTTCGGTCAACGACGTCGGCATAAAAACATGCTCCAAAACAACGATTCAGCAGCTCAAACGTAAAGGGCCAGGCCGCGTAGACGGCTCCGTCCTAAGGCGCCGTAATCGTCCGACACGATTTTTGTAATGTCAAGACTGGAATCCACAAAGTGCCGCTTTATGATGTAGATATTCCGCCCCCCGCGGAGCAACTGGGTGAACCGTCGCGTTTATTTAGGGAGCCCACACAGTCGTGCCTAGTACAGGTATCCTTCGTTGTTAAGGACGCTGGAACAGTCGATGAGGGCACCCACCTGTTTTAGGTGGGTTCATTTTCGTAACGTGGGGGGTGGTTTTCTTTTGCCGAAAAACACCATTACAGTCCATATGGATCCCCGTCGGCATCCCGACAAGCCATCGACAACATCCCAATATCTGGTAAGCGCGTGATTATCGCTGCGTGCAATTACATGCACCCCCCTTGGTCGAGTATTATGGTTCGGCTATGCCCTTTGCGCATGGCGTTCTTCTGACCTTTTCCTTCGACGCTTGGCGGTTTTTAGATTCATGGCTTCATCCCCGAGCTACATACCGTACCTATGCGTGGCAGCGGCGGCCTTTATCACGACCTTCCTCACGGTGCCCCTGGTCAAGCGCTTGGCAATTAAGCTCGATGCCGTCGACTATCCTTCTAAGCGCCGCATCAACACCAAGCCCATCCCGCGTTTGGGCGGAACGGCGGTGTTTTTGGGCCTGGTCGTTGCCTGCATTGTGCAAATCCTAGGCACCTGGCACTTAGGCTGGCCACCCGTCCTGGTGCCGCACCCGCGCCTTCACATTAGCTATCCCATGCTGGCGCTCTCCTTTACCGTCATCTTTGCGACCGGCGCGATCGACGACGTCTTCCAGCTCACGCCCAAGCAAAAACTGGCCGGACAGGTCCTCGCCGCGCTTATCGCCTGCATGGGCGGCCTGCGGATCGGCGTCATCGTCAACCCGTTTGCCCCCGGCGAGATCATGCTCGGATGGCTCGCCTACCCCATTACCGTGATCTATCTGGTGGCATTCACCAACATCATTAACCTCATCGACGGCCTCGATGGCTTGGCCACGGGTATCTGCGGCATCGCGTCGTTCACCATGTTTTCGATGGCCGTTCTCTCGGGCCGCATCGACGCCGCCGCGCTCTCCATTGCGCTCTTTGGCGCCTGTCTGGCCTTTTTGCGCTACAACTTCAACCCCGCAAGCATCTTCTTGGGCGACTCGGGGTCGCTGCTTCTGGGCTTTGCACTGGGCTCCATCTCACTGCTCAACGTGAGCCGCACCGCCGCACTCACCTCGCTTATCATTCCGCTCATCGTTGCCGGCGTGCCCATCATCGACACGTTCAGCGCCATCGTGCGCCGCAAGCGCGCCCACATTAGTATCGGGCAGGCCGACAAGGGCCACATCCACCACCGCCTCATTCAAGAGGGCTACAACCAAAAGCAGGCCGTACTGCTCATCTATGCCTGGTGCATCATGCTTTCGGCCGGCGCCGCCGCGATTAACCAGGTCGAAGTGCCCATGCGTGTGCTCATCTTTACCGTGCTCGCCATTGGCTCGGCGGCCTTCGCCAAGCACCTGCACCTGTTTGAGCCCGTGCTGCGCCACCATTACAACAAGCGCACGCACGAGGACGAGCTCGTCACCCCCGACGACCCCGCCTTTAAGCAGGAGGAGCAGGCAGCCGAGGAGCGCAAAGAAGAGCGCCACCACAAGCTCTAGGGCAAGCTGCCGAGGATGTGCCAAGGCACCGTTAGCCAAGCGCGGCCGCGCCGCACCCATCGCACATACCGCACCACGCGCGTCCCTCTCCCGCCCCTCGCCTACTTACGCACCGCCCCTCCAATAAACGCGTTATCATCTTGACCCATGAACATACGTTAGGAGCAATCATGCCAAACGAGAACAGCTACGAAGTCGCGCTGCAAAAGAGCAACGCCATTCGCGAGGGCCTGGCCAATACGCCCGAGAAGTTCACCATGCTCACCGGTGATCGCCCCACCGGCCGTCTGCACCTGGGCCACTACTTCGGTACCCTCAAGGGCCGTGTTGAGCTGCAGAACATGGGCGCCAAGACCAACGTGCTCATCGCCGACTACCAGGTCATCACTGACCGCGACACGACCGAGCACATCCAGGACAACGTCTACAACATGGTCATGGACTACCTTGCCTGCGGCATCGACCCCGACAAGACCATGATCTACGCTCACTCTGCCGTGCCCGCCGCCAACCAGCTCATGCTGCCGTTCCTGTCGCTGGTGTCCGAGGCCGAGCTGGCGCGCAACCCCACGGTAAAGGCCGAGATGGAGGCCTCGGGCCACGAGCTCACCGGTCTTCTGCTCACCTACCCGGTACATCAGGCCTGCGACATCCTGTTCTGCAAGGGCAACGTGGTGCCCGTCGGTCGCGACCAGCTGCCGCACATCGAGCTTACCCGCACCATCGCTCGCCGCTTTAACAACCGCTACGGCAAGGTGTTCCCCGAGGTCGACGCGCTGCTGTCCGAGACCCCGCTGCTGCCGGGCCTGGACGGTCGCAAGATGAGCAAGAGCTACGGCAACGCCATCAACATCTCGATGACCGCCGAGGAAACGGCCAAGCGCATCAAGAAGAGCCAGACCGACTCCGAGCGCATGATCACGTTCGATCCCGAGAACCGCCCCGGCGTGTCTGGTTTGCTTTCGACGGCCGCCATCTGCACCGGTCGCTCCGAGGTCGAAATTGCCGAGGAGATTGGCATGGGCGGCTCCGGCCAGCTCAAGAAGTACGTGACCGAGGCCGTCAACGAGTACTTCGCACCTATCCGCGAGCGTCGCCAGCGCTACGAGAACGATCTGGATTACGTGAAGGACGTGCTGTACGAGGGCAACCGTCGCGCCAACGAGATCGCCGAGCAGACCCTGGCCGAGGTTCAGGACGCCATGGGTATGGTGTACTAGACCGATCTGCTGGCTTGAGCTTTCGATTGCTATAGGGCGGGCGCTACGGCGTCCGCCTTTTTTGGAGCCGGACCGCTTCGGCTGCGTCCATCACACTCGCCCGACAAACAGGAACAGGCCCGCTGGCAGATAGTTGCCAGCGGGCCTGTTCCCGAAGTACACCGTTGAATCGCACAGAGGGGAGGGATGCGAATCAAACTCAACAGGGCAGGCTTTTTCATCGCCTATTGCCTGCTCCGTTGCTGAATACAATATAGTTCACCGTGGTTTACTTTGTAGCGTCAATATGCGCCGCCACACCTTCTCCATAAGTTAGCTCCGGTAAACTAAAACCACGACGAAGGGGACAGGCACCTTTGTGGTGGTTTTGACGAAGCCCGCCACTACAGCCCGGCAGGCCAACGACAGGCGGCCAGATCAACATGCATGGGGTCGGCAAACGTCACGCCCTCCCCCATTAAGAGCTCGCGCTGAGCATCGGGGCCACCAAAGGCAAAGCCCTCACAGATACGGCCGCCGGCAAACACCACGCGATGGCAGGGAATCTCGCCGGGGCGCGGATTGCTGTGCAGCGCGTAGCCCACGTACCGCGCGCTCCGCGGACGACCGGCAAGCAGCGCTACCTGACCATACGTGGCGACCATCCCCTCGGGGATCTGCTCGACCACCTCGTACACCCGTTCAAAAAAGCCCTCAGACGCCATTGCTCGCTCCCCTCCACCCGGAAAAGCATAAACCACCACAAAGGTGCCTGTCCCCTTTGTGGTGGTTTATGGCAGGTCGGTTAGTTGGCGGGCTGGAAGAAGGCTACGGCTACGGCGCCAGGGCCTACGTGGGTGCCGATGGTGGCGCCAATGGTGTGAACGGGCAGTTCGCCCTCGGTATGACCAGCCCACAGTGCCGCGCTGTCCTCGATATACTTCTTGAGCACCGCATCCGAAAGGCCCGTATAGCCGAGCGCCAGCGGCATGGAAAAGTCGATGCCGCCCGCTTTTTCGACCTTTTGGTTCAGCAGATTGCGGCCGTTCTTGGAACCGCGCGCCTTACCCAGCTGCACGATCAGACCGTCCTCGACAGCCACCACGGGCTTTACGTTGAGCAGCGTACCCACGGCGCCGGCCGCAGCAGACAGACGACCGCCGCGCACCAGGTACTCCAGCGTCTCGAGCAGGCCGATGACGACCACGCGGTCACGGACGGCCTCGACGGCCGCCGCGATCTGAGCCGCACTGCGGCCCTCGTCCACCAAGCGCAGCGCATACTCGACCAGGACACGCTCGCCCAGAGTGACGTTATTGCTATCCACCACGTACACGTCGCCGCCCGGCGCCTCGGCAAGTGCGGTACGGGCACTCTGATTGGTGCCCGAAAGCTTAGCGCCCACGGTAATAATCACAGCCTCATCGCCGGCCTCACGCGCCTCGGCAATAGCCTGCGAAAACGCGTACGGGTTGACCTGGCCGGTCTTGGGCAGCTCATCGCGCTCCACGAGCATCTCGTAAAAGCGCTGGTGATCGATGTCGACGCCATCCATGTACACATCGGTGCCAAAGGTGACGGACAGCGGCAGAACACGCAGAGCGGGGTGCTCAGCCGGCGACATATCGCTCGCGGAATCGGTAATAATACGAATGGACATAGCGAATCCTTTCTTGCGCAGGTCCCGCGCAGGGAATTTTGACAGCAATGCCCCGGCACGGCATACGCGCTCAAACGGGACTATGCAGTTGTTAAGTTGTTAATTGGAAGCAAATGCCTTGGCGGCCTTAGATCTCGCGCAGGGTGTTGAGAATCGTGCGCAGAGACGCATACATCTGCTCGCGCTGCTCCACACCCATAGCCTTACCGGTGGTATCGAGCACCTCGCGAATGATGCGGTCCGCCTCGCTCATGCTCTCGCCGCCCAGAGCGGTCAGGCGCACCGGAGCACGATACTTAACGGCGGCATCGCCCGAATCATCGACCTCGACGTAGCCGCCCTCCTCCAGATGCGCGAGCGTACGCGAGACGGCGGCGCGGGTCACGCCTGCCATGCGAGCCAGGTCGGCGCCAGTCAGGCCGTCCTTGCTGCGCTCAAGATAGTACAGGCACATAACGTCGGAGCCCTTGAGACCCAGCCTTGCGCCCTCAGACGTCTTAATGCGCTGGATCTCCTTGTAGAGTCCGCTGATCAGTCCGACAAAGTCCTCGAAACGTGTCTCGTCGCTCTGCTGCATGGGGACGACCGCCTTTCGCTTGCATAATGCTAACGGGTAAACATCTTAGCCGTACTTAACGGCCGCCAGCCCCGCACGCCCTATTTGTTAACCCATCAACATAAAAACCACCACAAAGGGGACAGGAGCCTTTGTGGTGGTTTGGGCCAAGTTACAGTTCCACGCGCGGGTTGTCGCGGGTCACAAGCGTCTTAACGACAACCGTCGCTCCCAGATAGCGCTCAAGCAGCTCGGCTAAGCGATCGATCGCAGCCTGACAATCCCCCATCCGCTCGGGCTCCACGCACTCAATCGCCAGAAACGCGTCGGCCGAATCGTCGGAAAGGGCCGTTCGAACGCCGTCGCGCCAGTTCCAGCAGCGGCACACGGCGCCCGCATCATCGATGTAGGCAAGCTCGCCGGGCAGCGTCGGGTCGTCCGCCTCCTCGCCGAGCGGCAGGAACGCGTCGCCGCCGTCGGTCACCGTCAAGCGCAGATTGCCCTCAATAGCGTGCAGATCCTCACCGCCGACGGGCAGCGCATAGGTCAGCGAAATCGTATTGTAGATATCCACCGCCGGCGTGATGTGGCCCACCGGCTTGCCCTTAAGCACGCGCTTGAGCAAGTTCTCGATCGAGCAGCGGGCGCCCTTTTTAGTCTTGAAAAGCCGGTACGCGTCGCGCCATGCCTCGACCGGTGCGTTCTCGCTGATAGTATCGCTGGTCAGATGACGCTCCGCATCGATGTTGGCGCGATCGAGCAACGCGGCGATCGCGTCCACGTCCTCCTGGGGTATCCGGGCCGCGGGCTTCATGCCCTTTACGACCACAACGCCGATAGCCGCCTGCGGAAACAGCTCCCAAAACGAATCCTCGGCAACGAAACTCTTCATGTGCTCTCCCTTCATAGCGTGCGCCCGAGCCCGGACACCCAAACAAAAAGCGCTCTCACAGCGGCCACCTTCAAAGTCCTACGGTGCCGCCACAAGAGCGCTTACGCTGTCCCCATCCGGAGAAGGGGACGATATGTCAGGCGTATTGTAACCCGAGTCATCCACACGAGCAAAACCACCACAAAGGTGCCCCCTTTATGATGGTTTTGAGTCTGAGGCGACGCTAGTGGCGGAGCCCCAGCAGGCCGCGGCCGCGATGACGGGCCTCGGCGGACACCTGGGCGTGCGGGCCGGCGGCTTTGACGGACTCGGGCAGGTGCGAGTACTTCTTCTCGAAGTTCTCCTCGAACATCACCGCCAGGTTGTGCGCGGCCTCGTCGTAGCGCGCGGTGCTCTGCCAGTATTGGCGCGGCACCAGGATGCCATCGGGCACGCCGTGGCACGTCGTGGGAATGTCGACGTTAAAGATGTCATCGTGCACGAACTCGCTGTCCTCGATGGTGCCGTCGAGGGCGCGGGCCACCAGGGCGCGCGTGTAGGCCAGCTCGATGCGATGACCCACGCCGTAGCCGCCGCCGATCCAGCCGGTGTTGACCAGATAGACGCGGGTGCGACCGTCGGCGATGCGCTCGCCGAGCATCTTGGCGTAAACCATGGGGTCGAGTGGCATAAACGGCTCGCCGAACAGCGAAGAGAACGTGGGCGTGGGCTCGGTGACGCCGACCTCGGTGCCGGGGATCTTGGCGGTGAAGCCCGTCACAAAGTGATACATGGCGGCATCGGCCGTCAGGCGCGAGATGGGCGGCAACACACCAAAAGCGTCGCAAGTCAGGAACAGCACGACACTCGGAGTGGTGCCCATGCCCTTAGTCCACGCATTAGGAATGTGCTCCACGGGATAGGCCACGCGCGTGTTGTGCGTGATCGAGATGTCATCGTAGTTGGGCTTGCGGTTCTCGTCGAGCACCACGTTTTCGCAGATCGCGCCAAAGCGGACAGCGTTGAAGATCTCGGGCTCGTGGAAGGCGTCCAGGCCCTCGCATTTGGCGTAGCAGCCGCCCTCGATGTTAAAGATGCCCATGTCGGACCAGCCGTGCTCGTCGTCGCCGATCAGCAGGCGCGTGGGGTTGGCAGAAAGCGTGGTCTTGCCGGTGCCGGACAGGCCAAAGAACACGGCAGTCTCGTGCGTGACGGGATCCATGCTGGCCGAGCAATGCATGGGCAGCACGTCGTCCTCGACGGGCAGTAGGTAGTTCATGACGCTAAAGATCGACTTTTTGATCTCGCCGGAGTAGCCGGTGCCAGCGACCAGAATCACGCGCTCCTGGAAGTTGATGACCACGGCAGCGCTGGAGTTGAGGCCCTTGATGGCGGGGTCGCACTGGTAGCCAGGTGCGGCGAGCACGCAAAAGTCCGGCTCGCCGGTGCGCGCGATTTCGCGGGCGAGCGGACGGGCGAGCATCTGCTTAATGAAGAGCGCCTGGCTGGCACGCTCGCAGGCGACGAGCAGTCGACGCGTGTGGTTGCGGTCGGCACCTGCCATGCCGCGGGTGACGAACACGTCGCGCTCGTTGAGATAGTCGACGATGCCGGCCTTGATGGCCTCATAGCTCTCGACGGACAGCGGGCGGTTGACCGCGCCCCAGGCAATCTTGTCGTGAACATCGGGAGTGTCAACGATAAAGCGATCGTTGGGTGAACGGCCGGTACGCTCCCCCGTCTCGATCACCAGCGCGCCGTTGGATGCCATGCGGCCTTCTTCGCGGCGGATAGCGTGTTCGACGAGCTCCGCGGCGGGTAGATCGACCAGCAGACGGGGCTGACTCTCGGCGGGATCTTCAACGAGCGTAATACCAAAGTTGGACAAAACTTCTGCAGGGGTAACACCAGGCATGGGGCCTCCTTTAAAAACGCGACACATGGACGCGGCGCGCACTTTACTCACGTAAAGCCCGTTGTACCCGATATGCAAAAACGTTTTTGCGGCAACGGCGAAGCGCCCGCCCAACGGTCAAAAATCGCAGGCAAGCGGCCTAGTCATTGGGGACGTTTTTAAACGCCTAGTCATTGGGGACACTCTTGAACAGGCAACAGTCAAGGAATGTCCCCGGATGCCGGCACTTAGGGACGTTCCCAAAGTGCCGGCACATAAGGAACGTCCCTAAGTGCCGACTACAGCGGCAGGCCTTGGCCGAGCATGGCTATGGCGCTCATCAGGACCAGCATGCCGGCGGCGTAGGGCAGGACGGCGCCCAGGAGCTCGGCATCCTTGCCGCGCACGAGCACGGCGGCAAGACCAATGGCGAGGGTCTGCGGCGAGATCATCTTACCGGCGGCGACGCCCAGGGCGTTCAACGCAACCATCCAGTAGTCACTCACGCCCAGCGCCGAAGCGGCCTGGCTCTGAATGGGACCAAACAGCATGCCCGAGGACGTGCCCGAACCGGTCACGAACGCACCGACGGCACCGATCCACGGGGCCAGAATCGGGTACAGACCACCGGCGACCGCGATGCAGAACGCGCTGATCGACGATATCATACCCGCATAGCCCATCACCTTGGCGCAACCCAGCACCGAAAGCATCGTGATCACCGTCGGCATCATCTGCTTCACAGTCGCGGCCAGCACCTCGCCCATCATGTGTGGCGAAGCACCCTGAATGGCACCGCCGACAAACGCGGCCAGGAAGATCCAAACACCCGGCGTGTTAATCCACGAAAACGTAAGCGTACCAGGGTTCTCGCCGCAATAAACCTGCACGTGGCTTGCAAAGGGCGCAAGCGCGGCATGCACGGCGGGCACCAAGTTGGACGTACCCAGCAACAGTACAAAAATCAGGATGAAGCACGACCAGGCAGAAAGCGCCGACTTAACGGTGAGCTGTTCGCCGGCCTCGATATTCATATGGAAGTGCGCGTCCAGGTGACCGGACTTCTCGGCGCGCATGGCAAGCGCGGCGGTCAGTGCGAGCGACACGATGGAGCCCACGACCACGGCAAGCTCGGGGCCCACAAACATGGCGACGACCAGGGCCGCACCAACAAAGGACACACCGGAGAGCAACGCCACGCCGGCGACGCCGTGCAGGCGCTCGGCAACGCTTGCAACATTGCCCTGGTCATCGGCGACACGGCCCGCAACCAGCACAATAAGCAGCGGCATCGCCACAAAGAAGGGCGCGAGCTGCACCAGCTGAACGGTCGCCAGGTGCAGGGAATCCAGGCCCACCAGGTCGGCAACGGACACCGTGGGGATGCCAATGGAGCCGTAGGGCGTGGGCACGCCGTTGGCCAACAGGCAGATCAGAACGGCAGGCACGGCCTCAAAACCAAGGCCCGCGAGCATGCCGGCGGGAATGGCAACGGCGGTACCAAAGCCGGCCATGCCCTCCATAAAACCGCCGAAGCACCAGGCCACGAGCAGCGCCAGCAGACGACGATCGCTGCTGATGGAGGTGATCATACTGCCAATCACGTCCATGGCGCCCGTGCGCACGCACAGGTTATACGTGAACACCGCGGCGATAATTACGAGCACGATGGGCCATATGGCCATCAAAAAGCCCTCGAGCGAGGCCGTGGCTATCTGCGCCGCCGGCAGATGCCACCATGCGAAGGCGAGCACGCACGAAAGGGCGAACGAGCCAATGGCGGCCTTCCAAGCCGGCCATTTAAAGCACAGCAGCATCACAACGAGCCAGATAATCGGCACAAGAGCCAGCAAAAATGCGGCGACGTCCATGGGTGAAAACTCCTTGGTACCGCGCAAGCGGCATCGGGGGGGGGTCACAAAACTTCAACAGGATACCGCACGTTTACCGACAAATTACAGCCGCCCGCCGAAATAATTGAACAACCTGTTCAAAAACACGAATGGACACCACCGCGACTATACTAGAGCGCAGTAAGAGAAAGGAACCGCCTTGAGTATCACGCCCCTCGATAGCATCCGCCGCGCCATCGCCCGCCGCAACGGCGTCAGCGACCCCGCCGTAGCGAGCGGGGCGCACGGACAGGGCGGGCGCATCGAGAACGGCCTGTTCCCTGCCTCCCACACGGCCGAAGAGCTCGCACGCATCCAAGAGTTAAGCCAGCGTAACGCCGGCGGTCCCGACAGCAGCCAGGCCACACGCCGTCGCCGCGAGCGCGATCGCCAACCCGGTCCCGTCCGCCGCATGGTCAACGCCTGGTGGAACCGCCTGCTCGGCGCCGTCTACGGCGGCGGCTTCTCCACGCAAGAAGCCGAGTACGAAGATCACGCCACCCGTCGCGACTACCTTTGGAATACCCTGGGCACCGCCGTATGGGGCATGGCGTTTCCGCTGCTCACCATTGTGTCGACGCAGCTCGTGGGCGCCGAGGAGGCCGGCAAGTTCTCCATCGCCTTTGTCACCGGCACGCTCATCATGATCGCATGCAACTACGGAGTGCGAAACTTTCAGGTCTCGGACATCGACGAAAAAACCTCCTTCGCCTCCTACCAGCTCAACCGCTGGCTCTGCGGAGCGCTCGCGCTGGCATGCGGCCTGGTATACAGCAGCGCCCGCGGCTACGATGCGCAGATGGCCACGATCGGTCTGGGCGTCTACCTCTATAAGGTGATCGACGGCATCGCCGACGTGTACGAGGGCCGCCTGCAGCAGGCCGATAAGCTCTACCTGGGCGGCATGAGCCAAACGCTGCGTTCCGCCGGCGTCATCGTGATCTTCAGCGTGGCGCTGTTCCTTACGCGCAGCATGCCCATCGCGGCCATGGCCATGGGCATCGCCGCAATCGCCTCGCTCGTGCTGGTCACCGCCCCGCTCGCCCTGCTCGAAACCGAAAAATCACGCCGCATGAGTCTGCGCGAGGCTGGCCACCTGTTTATCCAGTGCGCCCCGCTCTTTGGCGCGCTGTTCCTGTTCAACCTAATCGAGAGCATGCCCAAGTTCGTGATGGAAGGCACGCTGGCCTACAAGTATCAGCTGTACTTTAATGCACTGTTCTTTCCGGCGCAGGCTATTTTGTTGAGCATTGGATTTATCTATAAACCGCAGCTCCTACGTCTGTCGAGCATTTGGGCGAATCCGCGCAAGCGTCGCCGCTTTGACTTGATTATTGTTGCCGTTATGGCGCTGATCGTGGTCATCACCGGCATGTGTGCCGCATTTATGGCAGGCCCCGGAATCCCCATCATGAGCTTTATGTACGGCCTTAACTTTGAGCGCTACCGCACGCTGGCGCTGTTGATGGTTGTCGCCGGCGGCGTCACCGCGGCCATCGACTTTATCTACGCCATCATCACGGTGCTGCGCCACGCCGGCGACGTCACCAAGGTCTACCTGATCTGCTTTGCCGTGAGCGTGGTGCTCCCGGTGATTCTGATCAATCTGCTCGGCCTGATGGGCGCCGTGGTGAGCTACCTGGCCATCATGGCCTTACTGCTGGTACTGTTGGTTATCGAGTACGCCCACATCCGCCAACGCATAGAGAGGGACCGGAATCCGTACGGCGCCTAATTCGAATCAATTTGAAGAAAAGAAACGTCGATGTTTTGGCACCAACCTCTTGCGCCGTTATTCCCCGGGGCGAATATTAGCGTAGAACTCCGCCCCGTCGTCCAGGCGCAGGATGCCCACGCGGCCGAACTCGGAGCCGGTGGCGGCGGCGCAGTCGATGTCGATGCGATCGGGCACACCGGCAGTGTCCTCGCCGCCCAAGCGCACGATCTGCCCGCGTCCCGATTCCTCATCGAGCCCCGCCAGACCACCGACCTCGCAATAGCGCCCCAGCGACACCGTGGGCGTGTGGCCACTCACCACGACCGGACCCTTGCCCTCGGCAGAAAGCAGCCCCGTCGGGGCATCCCAATAGCCATGGCGAATCCAGAGCAAGTCATCGGACGACTGTACGGCGAGCATTTGCTGCAGCAGCTCGCGATCGGCACCCACCGCTCCGACGCCATCGGCACAATCGACGCCATGCTCAAGCAAAAACGCGCGCGCTGCCTTCATCTCGATTCCAGCATGTACCAGCAGATACGGGCGCTCCTCGGTCTCGACCACCGCGTAGAGCGGCAGCGCGGCCATCCATCGCACGAGCTCCTCGTATGCCTCAAATTCCATGTCGTTGAGCTGCTCGCGCGTCGTCCAGCCACCGTTGATATCCCAGGTCTCGGCATCGAGCGGATCCTGACCAATGATGGCATCGAGCATGATCTGCTCGTGATTACCCTTGAGCACGTGTGCGTTGGGCAGCGAGCGCACGAGCTTAATAACGCCGACCGGATCGGGCCCGCGATCGATCATGTCGCCCAGCACGTACAGCGTGTCGTCGGACGTCAGCGAGATCTTGGAAAGGGCCTCGTCAAGCGCACGCACGTGCCCGTGAGCATCAGATGTCACATAGATCGCCATGGTACGCCTCTCCTTGCATTGCGGCCGAAGCCCGGTGCCGCAACTAAAACTTCAAGTTGAACTTAAACGTTACCCATTGTACTCCGTTGCAATAAAGCTGGAAAGGGTTTCCGAGCAGAGGCAAAAACGGCAGCCGTCTATGACAATATCGCGCACGCCCGCAATCCAACCCCATAAACCCACCATCTTTGGGTACAAATAACCGCAGACAACTGACCGTGCCACGCCAACCACCCAGGAGCGGACACTCCCTATGAACCAGATTCTTCTCTTTATCGGCCTCGTCATCATTTTGTGCCTGACCATCAAACCCGTCGGCAAAAAGCTCCCCTTCCCCACCCTGCTCATCTTTATCGCACTCGGCATGCTGCTTGGCGTCAACGGTCCGGCGCACATCGACTTTAGCGACTATGCGCTCACCGAAACCGTCTGCAGCACGGCGCTGCTGTTCATCATGTTCTACGGCGGCTTTAACACCAACATCGACCGCGCCAAGCCCGTCGCCGCGCCCGCGGTGTTGCTGAGCACGCTCGGCGTCGTCATCACCGCAGGCATCACCGGCGTGTTCGCCCACTTTGTGCTGGGCTTCGACTGGATCGGCGGCCTGCTGCTGGGATCGGTCGTGGCATCCACCGACGCAGCCAGCGTCTTTAGCGTGCTGCGCGAGCACAACCTTTCGCTGAAGGGCGGCACCGACTCGCTGCTCGAGGTCGAATCGGGCTCCAACGACCCCGTCGCCTATATGCTCACCGCCGTGCTCGCGACCCTCGCGGCCGGCGGCGGCATCAACATTCCCGTGCTGCTGGCCAAGCAGATTATCCTGGGCGTGGGCCTGGGCCTCGCCATCGGCTGGGCGGCGGGCCGCCTGATTGAACGCGCACACGCAACGGCCGAGGGCGCGCAGACTATCTTTTTGTTCGCCGTGGCCATCGTCGCCTACGCGCTGCCGAGCTACCTGGGCGGCAACGGCTTTTTGGCTGTATACCTGGCCGGCATTGTGCTGGGTGCGAGCGACATCACCGGCAAGGTCGAGCTGGCGCACTTCTTTGACACCCTCACCGAGATGGCCGAGATGACGATCTTCTTCTTGCTCGGCCTGCTCGTAACGCCCGCACGCCTGCCGCAGATGCTGCTGCCGGGCCTGGCGCTCATGGCGTTTATGCTCTTCGTGAGCCGCCCCATCGCCGTGGGCATGCTGTTGGCGCCCTTTAAGACCAACCCTCGCCAGGTTGCGCTCGTAAGCTGGGCGGGCCTGCGCGGAGCAGCTTCGGTCGTCTTTAGTCTCTTTGCCGTGGTTGCCGGCGTTCCCGGTGGGCACGACCTATTTGACCTGGTCTTTGTGATTGCCGTGTCGAGCATTGTGGTACAGGGTTCGCTGCTGCCGGCGGTGGCGAAGAAGCTCGATATGATCGATGCGACCGGCGACGTGCGCCGCACCTTTAACGACTACCGCGACGAGGATGGCATGTCGTTTGTAAAGCTCAAGGTGGGCGCTGGGCATCCGTTTGCCGGACGCTCGCTCGCGGACATTGGCAGCGCAACGAACATGCTGGTGATCTTGGTGCTGCGCGACGGTGCGCACCCGGTACTGCCCAATGGCGATACCGTCATCGAGGAAGGTGACCTGCTGGTGATGGCCGCGCCGACGTTTGAAGAGCGTGCCGAGGTTACGCTGCGCGAAGTCACCGTGACACCCCACGGTCGCCTGGCCGGCCAGCGCCTGCGCGATGTGCCGCAAGGCAAGCATCCGTTTATTGTGGTGATGCTAAAGCGCGAAGGCCAGACGATCATCCCCGATGGCAACACCCTAATATACGCCGGCGACGAAGCCGTCATCGCCACACTGGCATCGTAGCGGCCAGGAGGTAGCTAATTTGGGACGGGGCTATTTTAGCTACCCCTGTCGCATTTTCAGTCGTCGTCGACGGCAAAGTCGCGGAGGTCGAGGCCTTCGCGTTCGGCTCGGGCTAGGAGCTATTGAGGCGACTCGTCCTCGATATCCGCTACGTCGAGCATGGCAGCGGGAAAGCCCACGCCTGCTGCACTCCCCGCACGGTCAAGCAGGCTCTCGCGCAGCCAATCTACTTCAACTTAGATCTTCATGGTGAAACTTCCTACCGGCCAATCGCGACCGAACAAACCGCACGCCCCAAATGATGTGCAATAAATCCCAGATACGGCCATAATAAAACAATGAACATCTGGGAGGTTGCGGACGATGGACAAGCTCGATGCCATGACGGAACAAGTCAGGGACTTTTGTGATGCACGTGACTGGCGCAAATATCACACGCCAAAAGAGCTTGCCATCGGCATGGCAACTGAGTCCTCCGAGCTCCTTCAGCTCTTTCGTTTTTTGAGCGACGAGCGCATTGCAGAAATGTTCGAAGACACCGATCAACGCCAAGCCATCGAAGACGAAGTCGCCGACACGCTCCTTTTCCTTCTGCGTTTCGCAGATTTAAATGAAATCGACCTGCCAGCGGCGCTTTCGTCCAAGCTCAAACGCAATGGCGAGCGCTACCCCGTCGACGCATCATCTATCGAATACAGAAAGGCGGGCCACCGTGAGTAATGAGTTCGCCCTTCGGCAATACACGCTTCCCCTGCCCCAGCCCTTTGAGACAAGCGAATCGCTTCAGGACTTTGGCACGCCAAAGCCTGGAGCCCATCATGACGAGAGTTGGCCCGTCCTTTACATTCTTACCAACAGTAGAAACAAGACGGCATACATCGGTCAAACAACCAACTACCAGCGCCGCATGAAACAACACGCTGCAAACGTGGACAAGGACTTCGACCGGACCCTTCTGATCGACAATCCCACCTTCAACCAATCCGCAACGTTCGAGTTCGAGAATCGACTTATTGAGCTGTTCTGTGCTGACGAAAAATACCAGGTAACCAACGCCAACAATGGCTATGCCCAATTCGATTATTTTGAGCGGCCTCAGTATCGGCAGAAGTTCCGAGACCTCTGGACAAAGCTTCGAGAAGAAAACTACGCGATTCATCCGATTGAAGAGCTCGAGAACTCCGATCTATTCAAGTTCTCACCTTTCAAGACGCTTACGCCCGACCAATACGAAACGATCGAGACGATTTATAAACGTCTCGAACAGGAGTATGAAGATGCAAAACATGGCGGCTCAAAAAGAGAACGTATAACCGTCGTGAATGGCGCGCCGGGAACAGGTAAAACAATCCTCGCCATCAGTCTCATGTTCAAAATCAAAAATGAGCCCAACCTTTCCGGCCTGCGAGTCGGTTTTGTCACCCCCATGGATTCCCTGAAGAAGACCCTCAGGAAACTCACGCACTTCCTTCCAAGGTTAAAGCCTGGCGATATCTTGAGCCCCAGTGACGTAACCAAAAATGATCGTTATGACATCCTGCTTGTCGACGAAGCACATCGACTGGGCAATTATCTAAGCATGGGCTCCGGCATCAAGGCCTTCTATAACACCTGCGATCGCCTCGGCCTTCCACATACGAGCAACCAAGTTGACTGGATATTCAAATGCTGCGACAAGGCATATCTGTTCTATGACCCCAAACAGCAAGTCCGCGCATCGGGACTCAACCGAGATGGCCTTGAGCAGCGACTCAACCAACTCGAAGAAGCAGGAATCGAGACCGAAGAATTCAACTTGAGCACCCAAATGCGAGTACGTGGCGGCGATGAGTATCTCGACTTTGTATATGATCTACTCGACAACAAAGCGTATATGCATGCCGGCATGAAATTCAAGGATCTCTTTTCATCAGAGCCCTACGATTCGCGCGCCGGGGATCCGAACAGCGATACCCCCAGATACCAGTTTGGAATCGTCAACCAATTTGAGGATTTCTGTTCCCTACAGCAAGCCAAGGAAGAGGAAGTTGGTCTATCCCGCATGACGGCAGGTTTTGCGTGGAAGTGGGAAACGAAGAAACACAAAGACGCGTTCGACATCGTCATTGAGGGCATCCCTAAACGTTGGAACTCGAGTCAAAAGGATTGGGTTAACTCCCCCAACGCCATCAACGAGGTCGGATGCATCCACACGGTACAGGGCTACGACCTCAACTACGGCTTCGTAATTCTGGGGCCAGACATTTACTACGACACCGATAAAGGAGCTGTCTGCGTTAACAAAGCGAACTTCAAAGATGCCGTCGCGAAGAAAAAAGCAAGCGACGACGAGCTGCGAAAGATCATCGTCAACGCCTACTACGTCCTCATGACGCGCGGCATGCTGGGAACGTTCCTCTATGTGTGCGATCCGGCGCTCAAGGAGTACCTGTCACGGTATATCCCGGTGATATAGACCTAGCGACCGCCTTTCCCATGTAACAACCCTGTAAATCATAGCGACGCACTCGAGTTTTACCGTGATGCGGTCGCGTCTGGCGCTCCACTGTGCTAAAGTATCCCGAACGTTCAAACGACTACGAGGGGGAACTAGAAGATGGCACGTGTGCACAACTTCTCAGCTGGCCCGGCCGCGCTGCCTACCAGCGTGCTCGCCGAGATCGCCGACGAGATGATGGACTACCGCGGTTGCGGCATGTCCGTGCTCGAGATGAGCCATCGATCTAGCATGTACCAGCAGATCATCGACGACGCCGAGGCAACCCTGCGCCGTCTGCTGAGCATCCCGGACAACTACCACGTCCTGTTTTTGCAGGGCGGCGCCACGCTGCAGTTTGCGGGCATCCCCATGAACCTTATGAGCCGCGGGCGCGCCGGCTACATCGTGACCGGCAACTTTGCCAACAAGGCGTACAAGGAGGCCGCCAAGTACGGCGAGGCCGTGCTGCTCGCGAGCTCCGAGGACACCAACTTCGACCGCATTCCCACCGTGGCCGACATCAACGCGTGCATTGCCGACGAGGCTGCGGGCGACGGGCTCGACTACGTCTACATCTGCCAGAACAACACCATCTTTGGCACCATGTACCACGAGCTGCCCAACTGTGGCGATGTGCCGCTGGTCGCCGATGTCTCGAGCTGCTTCCTGTCGCAGCCGCTCGACATTGAGCGCTACGGGCTCATTTACGCCGGCGCGCAGAAAAACGCCGGCGCCGCGGGCGTGACCGTGGTCATCGTGCGCGACGACCTCATCGCAGATGGCCCCGCTTTTGCGCAGACGCCGCAGTACCTGGACCTTAAGACCCAGGCCGCCAAGGGCTCCATGCTCAACACGCCCAACACCTTTGGCATCTACGTGTGCGGCAAGGTGTTCCGTTGGGTGGAGCAGACCGGCGGACTTGCCGCCATGGCCGAGCGCAACTGGGCCAAGGCCAACCTGCTCTACGACCTGCTCGAGCACAGCGAGCTGTTCCATGGCACCGCGCAGGCCGACAGCCGCTCCATCGCCAACGTCACCTTCCGCTCCGGCGACACCGAACTCGACGCGGCCTTTGTCGCAGGCGCGGCCGAGCACCAGATTCAAAACGTCAAGGGCCATCGCCTGGTGGGCGGCATGCGCGCAAGCGTCTACAACGCCGTGACCATGGAAGACGTGCAGGCACTGGCCTCGTACATGAAGGACTTCGAAGCGCAGCATAGTTTGAGCCCGCGATCTAACTAGCCCGCAACCCGCGGGCCGACCAGCCACTTCAAACCACCTGTTTAAACCAAACCTGCTAAGGAGTTTTTCATGCGCAAGATCAAAACCATCGACGACATCACCAAGGACGGCAAAGTCGAGTTTGGCGAGGGCTACGAGTTTGTAAGCACCACCGAGGAGGCCGACGCCATTCTGATGCGCTCCACCGACCTGCACGGCTACAAGCTGCCCGAGGGCATCCGCGCTATCGCCCGCTGCGGCGCCGGCGTCAACAACATTCCCGTCGAGGAGTACGCCAAGAAGGGCGTCGTCGTCTTTAACTCCCCCGGCGCCAACAGCAACGCCGTCAAGGAGCTCGTCCTGGGCATGCTGGTGCTTTCGAGCCGCGGCGTGGTGCAGTCGATGAACTGGGTGCGCGACAACGCCGATGATCCCGAGATTCAGGTCGATGCCGAAAAGGCCAAGAAGGCCTTTGTGGGCCGCGAGCTCAAGGGCAAGCGCATCGGCGTCATCGGTCTGGGCAACGTAGGCTCCAAGGTCGCCAACGCCTGCGTCGACCTGGGCATGGACGTCTACGGCTACGATCCGTTCATTTCCGTCGAGCACGCGTGGGTGCTGAGCCGCGAGGTGCAGCGCGTGGGCACGCTCGAGGATCTCTGCCGCGGCTGCGATTACCTCACGGTGCACGTGCCCAGCAAGGCCGACACCATCGGCATGATCAGCACCGAGCAGATTAACCTGCTGGCACCCGACGCCGTGCTCATCAACTACGCACGCGAAACCATCATTGACGAGGACGCCGTCGACGCCGCCCTGCGCGAGGGCAAGCTCAGCTGGTTTAGCTGCGACTTCGCCACGCCCAAGACGGTCAAGATGCCCAATACGTTTATCACCACGCACTCGGGCGCCGGCACCGGCGAAGCCGAGGCCAACTGCGCCGACATGGCCATCAGCGAGCTCAAGGATTACCTGGAGAACGGCAATATCGCGCACAGCGTCAACTATCCTGCCTGCAGCATGGGCAAGGCGCGCGCCGCAAGCCGCATCGCCTGCCTGCACGCCAACGTGCCCAACATGATCGGCCAGATCACGGCAATCCTGGCCAAAGACAACGCCAACGTGCAGCGTATGACCAACGAGTCCGCCGGCGAGAACGCCTACACCATGTTCGACACCGACGAGCACCTGGACAGCAGCACCATCGAGGCGCTCAAGCAGATTCCGTCGATGTATCGCGTGCGCGTAATCAAGTAGCGCCGGCTGATCTGACGGGCAGTTCCCCATGTGGCCTGCCCGTCACTGACATTGAATGCCCGCGGGGGCGCCTTTCGCACGAGAGGCGCCCCCGTTTTTGTGAGCACTCTATTAAATGCACTGAGCCGCTTCTTGGCATACAATCTGTATGTTGACCTAACTATCTGTGAGGTGCCTATGGTTGATACAGATTTTGCTTGGCGGCTTACGCAAGGACTCGTGCGGATCGACAGTTCCGACCCAGGTGCGTATGAGGGCGAGATTGAACGCTATATCAAAGCGTTGGTTGAGGAACGGCTGGCGCAGCTGAGCCATCCGGCACTCGATGCCGTGCAGATTGCAGAGCTCGAGGTGCTGACCGGACGCCGCAACCTTATGATTACCGTGCCGGGCGTGAGCGACGAGGCGCGACTCGTCTACATCTGCCACATGGATACCGTCACCCTGGGAGATGGCTGGGACGCGGACACGCCGCCGCTCGGGGCGACCATGCGGGACGATAAGCTCTATGGTCGCGGTGCCTGCGACATGAAGGGCGGTCTGGCCTGCGCCATTGCCGCACTGGTCCATACGCTCGAGCGCGTGGCGGCGGATGGCGCGCTGCCCCGCCGCGGCTTTTCACTCATCTGCTCGGTCGACGAGGAAGACCTTATGCGTGGCTCAGAGGCCGCGATCGATGCCGGCTGGGTCGGTTCGCGCGAATGGGTGTTGGATACCGAGCCCACCGACGGACAGATTCAGGTGGCGCACAAGGGGCGTACGTGGTTCGAGATTGAAATGGCTGGCGAGACGGCGCATGCGAGCCAACCCTGGAAGGGCGCGGATGCCGTCGCCGCCATGGCCGAGGCCGTGTGCTCGCTTCGCCGTGCGTTCGCGGCGCTGCCCGTGCATGATGAGCTGGGGCCATCGACCATCACGTTTGGACAGATCGAGGGTGGCTATCGTCCCTATGTCGTGCCCGACCACGCCAAGGTCTGGGTCGATATGCGTCTGACCCCGCCGACCGATACGGCCGCCGCAACGCGCATGGTAGAGCAGGCCATCGCCGGCGCCGAAGCCGCCGTTCCCGGTTGCCATGGCAGCTACACCGTGACGGGCGACCGCCCCGCCATCGAGCGCGACCCGAACTCTCCCCTTCTAGCAGCGCTCAAGCGTGCCGCCGATGACGTGACGGACGCGGACACGACCGTCGGCTTCTTTACCGGCTACACCGACACCGCCGTCATTGCCGGCAAGACAGGTAACCGCAATTGCATGAGCTACGGTCCCGGGTCGCTCGCGCTCGCGCACAAGCCCAACGAATATGTGCCCCACGCCGATATCGTTCGTTGTCAGCAGGTGCTAATCGCGCTCGCCGATAACGTGCTCTGGGACGCGAGCGGCCAAGTTGGGGCATAATAAGCCGCGAACAAACCGACTCGCGCGTTAGGACCGCCCATGAAAGCACTTCCGTTTCCCTGCATCCGCCCGGCTCAGGACCGCGTGCTCGAGGCGCTGCCTGCAATGGGCAGTATTCTGAGTGACAACGAAGCCCTGCGCGAAGCCATTGCCGATGGTCTGATGCTCAAGGACCCGGGTGCGGCGTATTACGTGTACGAATGTTCGGGCGAGCCGGGACGTGTGACGGGTGTCGTGGCGATCTGCCCGACGAGTGTACTTGCGGGCGACAAGGGCGATGCCAGCGCTGACGTGGCCGCCGCCGCGCGCGCGATCGCCGAGCTCAAGGTGCAGCCGCGCCCTGTGTCGCTCTCATACGAGGCGTCGCCCGTCATGGACATCATCTTGGGCGCTGCCAAAGAGGGCGCGTCGCTCTACGCCGTCACCGACCCCGCGGGCATTACGCACCGCGCGTGGGAGGTCAAGCGCGAGGACGCCGTCGGGGCAATCCGCGCTATGCTCGACCAAGCACCGGAGCCGGCACTGGCCGATGACCTCGCCTACGCCGCCGCTCTGACCGGGGCGTCGCAGCTGCTGGCCGATGAGGCCCGTGCCGCCGGAACGTACACCGGCAAGGAGCCGTTCAACTTTACCGTTGCCGTGCTCTTCCCCGCCGCGCAGGTCAGCGGCGCTGCGCCGCAGGTTCCGACAGGTCTGCTCACGCACCAGGTCGCGCGGTTCTAGCAAGACCAGACCACCCAGCACAAAAATCGGCAGCTCAACAAACAGGGGGCGGAGATGCAGCAGGTACATGCATCTCCGCCCCTTTTGCGACGAGAAGTTATGCCAGCGACCCGTGCCGCCGCGCTCGCGTTATCCGCGCTGCGGGCCTGCAGTAGCCACAAGCGGTTCAAGCCCCAGCTCGCGCGCATAATCTTCCTGCGTAATAATCTCAATCAGCTCAAACGTACCGGCCTCGTCGTCAAACACGAAATGCAGCACCGAGCAGTTGCCCGGCACGCGCTCGTGCTCGTCGGCCGCCGCTCCCCTCACGTGACCCAAAAACTCCTTGATGGCCGAGCCATGGCTTACCGCGAGCACGCACGTATGGTCCGGACGCTGCATAAGCTCGGTCAGCGTCGCCACCATGCGCTCGCGCACCTGCATCTGGCCCTCGCCGCCAAACTGGCGATAGAAGTCGCGCCACGGGCGCTCGGGCATGAGCATCACGCGCTCGGCCTCAAAGTCGCCAAAGAACCACTCACGCAGGCCGTCCAGGCGCTCGTACGACAAGCCCGGCCACAAGTTGGCGATAGTCTGCTCGGTGCGATGAAGCGTGGAGGTGTAGGCATGATCGGGCTCAATGCCGCGCGCACGTAAAAACATGCCGGCGCGCGCCGCCTGGTCGCAACCCAACTGCGTAAGCGGCGAGTCACTCCACCCTTGAATGATACGCTTAAGGTTGAATATCGTCTGTCCATGACGGACCAGATACAGATCTTTATTCATAGGGGTCCTTTCGTTCGTTACCAACCCAAGAGCGAAAACGCCCCGTCGCAATAGCCAAAATGAAGCACGGCACCGTTGTCGGGCAGCTCTCCCCCGCCAGTCACATACTCAAGAAACTCCTGGCAGGCTGAGCCGTGGGAAACCGCCAGCACGCAGTCGTGCTGCGGCCTGCCCATGATGCGGGACAGCGCCGCGACCATGCGCGCCCGTAACTCGCCTTCCGACTCGCCACCAAAGGCCACCGGATAATCGCCCCAGGGCTGCGGCGGCATCTCGCGATTTGATGTGCCCTCCAGCGAGCCAAAATGCCACTCACGCAGGTCATCGACCAGCTCAATGGAACGGCCCTCGCCAACGATAAGCTCGGCCGTATGCCGCGCCCGGCCCAACGGCGAGGAATACACATGATCAAAGGCCACGCCACGCGCCGCAAACGCCGTACACGCCGTCAGCGCCTGCTCGCGCCCGCGCGCCGTAAGCGGCGAATCGTGCCAGCCCTGCAAAATGCTCTGCACATTGAGCTCAGTCTGCCCATGCCGCACCAAATACAGATCTGCCACACACCCTCCCCTCGTACCACCACAAAGGGGACAGGAGCCTTTGTGGTGATTTTGCCGCCGGATTGCACCGCAACGACGCACAACTACAGCAGCACGTCGGCAAGCGGACGCTTGGGTACGTGGTGCACCCGCGCCTCGTCGCGCCAATAATTGATGGAGCCGTCGGGGTTGGAATCGATCGCATCGATCACCTGTGTCTCGGCCGGAACGCCAAACGCCATGATCAGCTTGAGCTCATACTTGTCGTTATCGAGCCCCATGGCATCGATCGCGTGGGGCGTAAAGGCCTTGAACATGCAGGCTGCCACCTCGGGCGTGGCGCTGCGGGCGGCGAGCATCATCGTCTGTGCGGCAATGCCCGTGTCGACCTCAGTAATGGGAGCGGCGGACTTGCCCGGAACGGCGCGCTCGGCCAGAATCGCGATGTAGCCGGTCGGGCGCTCGCCCTCGGCAGGACCCGGCCAGTCCTTAAGCGCGCCTGCCCATGCAAGCTCGTCAAACACGCGAGTGCAGTCCTCTGCACCGCTTACCACATGAAAACGCAGACGCTGAGCATTGGCGCCGCAGGGAACCAGGTGCGCCAGTTCCGCCAGCTCGAGCAAAAACTCGCGCGGCACGCGCATGGACTCGTCAAAGCGACGGCACGTGCGGGCGCGGCGGACCAGCGCGTCAAACGTGTCCAGGCCGAGCTTTTCGCAACCTTGCTTTGCCATCGACTCCGCGCTCGACGGCGCCGCGGGAACTGTTTCGTTCATAGGGACCCCCAATTTCGGGCAATTGTTCTTAGGAGAATCTAACCTAAAACCTAGGCAATTACATACAGCGGCGTAATGTTCTACAATTGTTGATTAATCCTCACTGGAGCGGGAACAAAAATAACAATTCGGGAATGTGGGGCGGCAATTCGTCCTTCCCACCCCATGCATCGGCGCCCTTGGGCGATACTTGTTGCAGCACTTTTGGCGTACGCCGCACGGAGAGCAATGAACGCGACGTGCACCACACGGAAAGGAGACATTATGGGCATCTTTAAGAACGATGACCAAAAATCGAGCCAGTTTGGATTTGACGAGAAAAGCATGGCGGGCAAAGCCGTCAAGGCCGTACGCTGGATCTACGCCATCACGGGCGTCTTAGCGCTCATTGCTGGTATCGCGCTGCTTTTTGCACCCGCCAAGTCCCTCGTCTTTTTGACGACTGTCCTGGGTTTTTACTTTGTAATCACTGCTGCCATCAGGCTGTTCACTGCCATTTTTGAGCCGCTGCTGCCCACCGGCTGGCGCGTGACGAGCATCATCTCCAACCTACTCATTATCCTGGGCGGCGTCATAATCCTGCGCAACCAGGCCTTCTCGACCGCGACGCTCACCACGATGGTGGTTATCGTGGCCGGCTTTGGCTGGATTGTCGAAGGTGTCATGTCCATTCTGGAGTCCGAGCTTTCGTCCAACCGCGCCCTCGCCATCCTGAGCGGCGCGCTCTCCATCATCGCCGGCATGTTCGTGTTTATCTATCCGCTGTGGTCGGCCAAGATGCTCGTCATCTTTAGCGGCGCCGCGCTGCTGGTGTTTGGCGTAACGCTGATTGTTCGTGCTATTCAATTTGGCAAACTGGTGCACTAGATGCCACGAACGCTCTTTATTGATGCAGACGCTTGCCCGGTCACGCGCGAGTCGATTGACTGCGCGCGGCGGGCAGGCGTCGCCGTTGTTATCGCCGGCAACAGCACGCAAAACCTGGAACGGCATATTCGCCGCGACGACCCGCGCGATGCCGAGCACGCGCGACGCGGCTTTTGGGTCACGACGCTCGACGTGAGTGTGGGCGCCGACAGCGCCGACTTTGCCATTATCGAACGCCTGCAGACGGGCGACGTGGTCGTGACGCAGGACATTGGCTTGGCGAGCATGGTGCTCGGGCGCGATGCCGCCGCTATCGGCGTGCGCGGGCGCGTCTACGACAAAGCGACCATCGACATGCAGCTGTTTATTCGCCACGAGGAAAAGAAGGTGCGCCGCGCCGGCGGACGCACTCGCGGACCGGCGGCATTTACCAGCGAAGATCGCGCCCGCTTTAAACGCAACCTCACCGAGCTGTTGCGCTAACCAAGGTAGATTTTTGGGACATGCCTAAAAATCTACCTTTTTGTTTTGCCGATTGACGCGCATCCAACGCCCAGGTCATGGCGGTGGAATTTATGGCATGTCCTAGTTTTACGGCATGCCCCAAACATCCACTTAGAACCCAAAGGCGGAAAGGATAAGGCCCCAGCCCGCGCCGATGACATACATCATGATCAGAAACACAGCGTTTTCGCGGGCGCTGCGGTTGGTGCGGAACAGCACCAGGTAGCCCACGCCAGCGGAGATAAGCGTGCCAGCGAGCATCGGCGCCAATTGCAGCGCACCTTCCAGATATAGTTGCGTAATGACCACGCTGGCCGAGCAATTGGGAATCAGCCCGACAAGCGCCGAACCCAGGACAGCGAGTGTCTCGTTGCCGCGCAGGAACTGCTCGATCGCGGACTCGCCGAACGTCTCGAGCACGGCGACCAGGACCAGCGTCACCAGGAAAATGAATACCGAGACCTGCACGGTGTGCGAGATCGCGCTGCGGATGATCGACAGGACGGGCGCACCTTCGTGGGAGTGACCGTGGTCGTGCCCATGGCCGTGGTGGTGCTCGTGCTCGCCCGTGTGACCGTGGTCATGGCTGTGTCCGTGGTCGCGCTCGTGTTCATCTTCATCATCATCGCAACCGCAATGGTCGCGCTCGCATAACTCGTGGATGTGGTCGGCGCTCACGCCCGCCTCGGCCACTTCATCAATGATGTCGCCCCCGGTATGGTCGTCGTGCGCGCAGTTCACATGAGCCGGATTGGCAGCGGTCCCCAGCACGGTACGGCGAATCGCCGCATGCGCGCGGGCATTACGACGAAGGCCGCGGATAGCCGCGTCCACGATAAAGCCCGTGACCAGCGCGATCAGTGCCTTCGAAACCAAAAGCATCGCCATGGTCTGCACGGGCACCTGCTCGGCGAGCAACAGCGGCAGCATTTCATCGGAGGTCGAAAGGAACACCGCCACCAACGTACCCAAGGTCACGACACGACCGGCGTACAGCGTGGCCGCCATTGCCGAAAAGCCGCACTGCGGCACCATGCCCAGCAACGAGCCAACCACGGGACCAGCGGCGCCGGCGCGCTTGATGGCGCCGTTAACGCGATCGCCCGCCACATGCTCGAGCGTCTCGAGAACCAGATATGTCACCAACAAGAACGGCACCAGCGAGAGCGTGTCCTTGCCGGCGTCGAGCAGAATATCAATCAGCAAATCCATGACGGATGGAACCTTTCGTGTCTTTCGGCAGCATTGTAAAAGTCCTAGCGGTCAACTAGGGTATTGTAGTTGTCCTAGGCGCGATGCCAATAGTTGCCCATGGTAAACTATCATCTCGCCATAACTCAGTAACCTCGAGCCGCACAACGCGGCCCGTCCAAGGAGTAGCATATGAACGTATCGCAAGCACTCGAATACGAGCGCCAGCCGTTTATCCCCATGTTTATCTACGGCGACCACGGCGCCATGGAGTCCGAGCGCCAGAAGGGCGAGGAGGCCCTCAAGGTGCTCGAGACCGAGTACTTTACCGCCGAGGGCGACCCCAGCTTCGACTTTGCCACCGTGCGCGACCTGGCTGACCGCAACCGCGACCTGTGCGACCAGATTGGCGAGGCACGCCTGCGCAACGTGACGCCCGCGACGCTTTCGCGCGGCCTGTCCGATGCCGACACCTGCGCGGCCATCGGTAAGATGCAAAAGCGCACCGCCGCGTCGGTCATGCGCGAGATCCGCGGCGACCGCGACGCGCTCGGCGTGGCCTACGCCCGCAAGCCCATCCAGGGCACCGTGCTCGGTATCGACATCGAGACCACCGGCCATGCACCCGAGCGCGGCTACATCATCAACGTAGGCTGGGAGATCATGGAGCTCACCAGCGACGCCGTCCCGCACGACGCCGAGGCACACTACTGCGGCCTGCCCGACATCTACCGCGGCGAGGATGTGCCGTTGTCGAATATCCACCACATCACCTGGGACGACATCGACGGCAAAAAGCCGTTCCGCGAGAACAAGGAACTGCAGAAGCAGCTGCTCAAGCTTATGAAGAAGTACCCGTACATGGCGCATAACGCCGCGTTCGAAGACAGTTGGTTCAAGATCCACCTGGACGGTTACGCCGAGGCACGCCGCGCCGGCAAGATCATCGTCATCGACTCGCGCCAGATCTGCCGCAGCTTGGATGCCGACGTCCGCTCGCTCCCCCGCGAATCCGCGCCCGCCGCGCTCGAGAACTGGGCCCGCCGCCGCGGCACCCTCGCCGCCGACGCCAACGAGCAGCACCTGGGCCTCGACGACACCGACCTCATGCTCCGCACCGTCCAAGCCGAGTTCAACCTCAAGAACCTGTTTGCCAAGTAGAAACGCCTGCGACAAGCATGGCACCGTTCACGAGCGGCCCCGCAGCGGGAAACCCCGCAGCGGGGCCGCCCTACGTTCCACAGATAGATCAGCCATCACAAATTCTGAACCCTCATTTTGAACGATTTCGGCCAATTCCCAACACGCAATTCGTTGTCGGATGGTGATACATCGATATCAAATGTGCAGCAATTGAGTATTTATATGCTATAGCTAAGCTTCGAAAACTTTTATTTAGGGCATGCCAACCCATAATTGCGTCAAGCTTTTGGACAGCATTTGGTTAGACCTCTAAAACGACTTTTCCACTCAGCGCCATCAACACGGCATTAGCTGACACGATATATATCATGAGTATCGTATTGTCACATACCACTGCAAAAGCGGTCTACCAGGCCGCGCATTCGGTGTCTGCGAAAGGCATCGAGTCCTGTAGTCCTGCCGCGGTTTACGGATCATGTCCCACCGGAACGCTCCTTGACGCAGCCGCAGAATGGCTCACCAAAAATGATGTTTCCCTCGACGCAAATGATTCCCTCGAGGTGATGGTGTTTGATCGAAGGAATGCGCGCTATGCAATGAACTGTCAATGCCACGTGTCTTCAAAACGATTCTCGAGCTCACGCTTTATCGAGCTCAAAGATGGCATCTTCGTTGTTGGCGTTGAGCTTTGCGCACTTCAGGCCGCCACCTATCTCCCTTTTCGCGAACTAGTGGAGTACCACTTTGAGCTGTGCGGCGCTTATTCCCTTGGAAACGGTTCTTCTACCTCTTATACCGAGCGTTTCCCACTTACCTCGACCGAGAGGCTAAAACAGTTCTTTAATTCCATTACCAGATGCGACGGTCTGGCCCTTGCCCGAAAGGCGATCCAATGTGTGCGCGACGGATGCCGGTCTCCCATGGAAACGGCATTTGTCATGATGCTAACGCTGCCCAAAAGCGAAGGAGGGCTTGGTATTAAGGGAATTGAGACCGATTACGAGGTGCAGGTCACCGCTGCCGCGAAGAATCTCACGAGACGCAAAAAGTTCTTTATGGATGCGTATCTAAAGAAATCTCGCACAGACATTGAATACAACGGTTTTTATCATGACGCGGAAGAAGACCGCGCCATCGATGAGGAACGCAAGAATGCGCTTGCGTCCATGGGATACGGAATCATCACCGTCAGTCGTTATTCCTTTATGCATGCCAGCTCTTTTGTTAGGGTCATGGAAGCAATCCAGCGGAAAGAGGGCGTACGCCCCTCGCGTCTGCCAAAAGACTTTCATATCATGCAAGAGGACCTGAGACAGTTTGTGCTCAGGAGGTTTATAGAAGAGAAAAAGCGAATTCAGAAGCAGCTTCGCCAGGATTCCGAAGAGTGTCAACGAATCGACCTCGAAAAAGCAATGCTCGAAGGCATCACATTGGACGATCCGACGATTAACGAGGCTCCGGCAATCGATGACATGCAGACTGTCGAACCCGACAGCCCATCACTCAACCAAACAAGCAGCCTCGCGCCCGAGGGCAGGATCTTCGGGGCCGGAAGCTAGACCGGCTAACAAGGTGGGCACCTTAGCGACGTGCAAAATTGCGAGTATTCAGCAGAGCCGGGTGTCTATCACCCTCGAGTGGATCCAAATGCGAAGCGAAATCACTCTTGCGTGAGAGCGTTAGGCAACATTAGAGGAAGAACTCATCGGATTAACACCCTAAGATAACTCTTGAACTGCATTATATGGCCTGCAATAAATTAACGGACCCCCTATCGTTGCAGAATACTCCAATTTTTGCACGGCTCAGGGGCACCCACCCCGGCATCGGCTATCAAAACCGCTCACTCCGGGATCTCGTCCACTATTCCCCATCATTTTGTGCAACGAATTACCTGAACGTCATTGACATATGAACATACACTCATATAATCGGAAGTAAATTATATGAGCGCATGTTCATATGAAAGGATATTGCAATGAGCATCCGCGTTGATGAAACGAAACCCGACACCGAGGCCACCGAGCCAGTGATCCCCACCACCTGCTCGCCCGAGGACCTTCCCGACGAGGAGCTTCTCTACGACCTCGCCGACCTGTTCAAGGTCTTCAGCGACACCACGCGTATCAAGATCCTCTACGCCCTCATGGGCCGCGAGCTCTGCGTGGCAGACATCGCCGAGGCGACCGAGACCTCGCAGTCCGCGGTGTCGCACCAGTTGCGAACGCTCAAGCAGTCGCACCTGGTTAAATTCCGGCGCGACGGGCGCAATATCCTCTACTCGCTTGCCGACGACCATGTCTACACCATGCTCAACCAAGGCATGAGCCACATCTGCGAATAGCGACCAACCACGGTACCAGCGCGGCCTGCACCCAAGCCGCAAAAACAGGGAAAGGAACCCACCATGAAAAAGCAGTTTAAGCTCGACGAAATCGACTGCGCCAACTGTGCGCGCGAGCTTCAGGACGAGCTGGCCAAGCTCGAGGGCGTCAAATCCGTGTCCGTCAACTTTATGACCCAAAAATTGACGCTCGAAGCCGATGACGCCGAGTTCGCCGAGGTGCTCAACCGCGTTGTAGAGTTTACGGCCGACGCCGAGCCGGACTGCGAGATCATTCTCTAGCCCAGATTTACGCCAACCTGCAAGGCCGCGCTTGCCGCGGCCTTTGCTCGCGAAATTATATGAGCGAGTGTTCATACATTCAAATGGGAGGATACGAGTCATGGCCACCGCCGACCCCAAGAAGAAAAAGAAGAAGCGCAAGAAAAAAGAGTCACTCGAGCATAAGCGCAACCGCATCCTGGTAGCGCTGGGCATTTTTGCCGTGGTGTACGCCCTCGATGAGCTCGGCACCCTCACCGCCGCATTCGGCACCCCGGGCGACATCTACGCCAGCTTTGTGCTGTTCCTCGTGCCGTTTTTGATTGCCGGCTACGACGTGCTGCAAAAGGCATTCAATAACATCCGCCGCGGCAAGGCCTTCGACGAGAGTTTCCTTATGGCCGTCGCGACCATCGGCGCGTTTGCCATGGTGCTCTTCCCCGATACCGACCCGCACATGGCCGAAGGCGCCGCCGTCATGCTGTTCTACCAAGTCGGCGAGCTGTTCCAGGCATATGCCGTGGGCAAAAGCCGCAAGTCGATCAGCGCCATGATGGACATCGCGCCCGACTACGCTAACGTCGAGCAAGCCGACGGCACGCTCGAACAGGTCTTTCCCGATGACATCGCCGTCGGCACCGTGATTGCGGTCAAGCCCGGCGAGCGCGTGCCTATCGACGGCGTCATCGTCGAAGGCGAGACACAGCTCGATACCGCCGCGCTCACGGGCGAGTCAGTCCCCCGCCCCGCCAAGTCCGGCGACGATATCATCAGCGGCTGCATCAACATGACGGGTCTCATCCACGTGCGCACCACCAAGCCATTTGGCGAGTCCACCGTCGCGCGCGTCCTGGAGCTCGTAGAAAACGCCAGCGAAAAGAAGGCGCGCACCGAGAACTTCATCACGCGCTTCGCCCGCGTCTACACGCCCGCCGTCACCGGCGCCGCTGCGGTGCTCGCGCTCGGCGGCGGTCTGGTCACCGGCGCCTGGTCCGACTGGATCCTGCGCGGCCTGACCTTCCTGGTCGTCAGCTGCCCGTGCGCGCTGGTGATCAGCGTACCGCTCAGCTTCTTTGGCGGCATCGGAGGCGCGTCCAAGCTGGGCGTTCTCATCAAGGGCTCCAACTACCTCGAGACGCTCGCCGATGTGGACACCGTCGTTTTCGACAAAACCGGCACGCTCACCAACGGCACGTTCTCGGTAGTCGCGGTGCACCCCGAAGCCGGCTATACCGAGCAGTCGTTGCTCGAGGTCGCCGCCCTTGCCGAGTCGTTCTCCGACCATCCCATCGCGCAGTCGGTGCGCGCCGCCTTCCAGGGCGAACTCGACCCCAAGCGCGTAAGCGACTCCACCAACGACGCGGGCCATGGCGTGACGGCAACCATCGACGGCAAGCACGTCGTCGTTGGCAACGCAAAGATGCTCGCCGCGACCGGAGTCGAAGCACCGGACTGTGAGGTTGTCGGCACAATCCTCCACGTGCTCGTTGACGGCGTGTACGCCGGCCACATCGTGATTGCAGACACCGTTAAGGCCGATGCCGAACAGACGATCCGCGACCTGCACGCCGCCGGCGTCAAGCACACCGTTATGCTCACGGGCGACCGCGAAGAAGTGGCGGCTGCGGTGGCCAAGCAGCTCGGTCTCGATGAGTTCCATGCGCAACTGCTGCCGGGCGACAAGGTCGAGCGCGTCGAGGCGCTGCTTTCGGCCGAGAACGGCAAGGGCAAGCTCGCCTTTGTCGGCGACGGCATCAACGACGCACCCGTGCTCACCCGCGCCGACGTCGGTATCGCCATGGGCGCCATGGGATCCGATGCCGCGATTGAGGCCGCCGACGTCGTGCTCATGGACGACAAGCCGTCCAACATCGCCCGCGCGATTCGCGTGGCGCGCAAGACCATGACGATTGTCTGGCAGAACATCATCTTTGCGCTGGGCGTTAAGCTGCTGATCCTGGTGCTTGCGGCGCTGGGCATTGCCAACATGTGGCTCGCCGTGTTCGGCGACGTAGGCGTGGCGATCATCGCCATCCTGAACGCCATGCGCGCGATGGGTGTCAAGAACCTGTAGCGTTCGTGGGCTGTCCGGCCGGGACCGGGCTTGGTTTTGAAAACGTCCTCGCGCATGAGGCCCGTCTTTCCTGCTCCTGCGGAGCAACGGAAAGGCGGGCCTCGCGCTGCGGAGTGTTTTCAAAACCAGGCCCGGTCCCGGCCTGCAATAACGTTGCTGGCGGTTCTTGGGCATCGCTTGCTGACAGGGTTCCTTTGCTGAAATGGACTTGGCCGAAAGGGCCGCTGGTCCCAGTCGCTGGTTCGCGCTTTGCGTGAACTCCGCGCTACTGTGGGTCAGTTAGGCTTCTGTTGTTGGACCCGCTACATCTACCCGGCCCAACATCGCCCGTAGCTTCTCGAAGCTTTCCTCGCTCAGGCAGTGCTCCATGTGGCAGCCCTCTTGCGACGCGACCTCAGCCGAAACACCCGCATCCTCTAGCAGCCCCACGAAAAAGCAGTGACGCTCCCACATTTGGCGAGCGACCTCCAGACCACGCTCCGTCAGATGAACGTCGCGCTTGCCCATTTCGACATAGCCGTTGCTTTCCAGCGTCGCCATGGCCTTGGAAACGCTCGCCTTGGTTACGCCGAGGTACTCCGCAACGTCGATCGAGCGCACGATGCCCTGACGTTCCGACAGAACGTAGATCGATTCGAGATAGTCTTCTCCGGATTCACGTAGGGCCATGGGCCGCCTTTCGCGATGATTGCTAGTTAGCCTTTGGATACTTTCCACGGCTAACTTTACCGCAAAAGTTGCCCATGTCTTACTACTTTGTCTAAAAGTTAGCCGTGTTTCACAAAACGTGCGGGACGAAAACAAAATGGGGACGCCCCGCAAGGAGTGTCCCCAGGCGCCGGGTGCCGGCCCGCAGTTACATCAATCCAAAGTGCTTCGCGGCGTTGTAGATGCCGTCGTCGTCCACGGCGGTCGTTACGTAGGTCGCTGCGGCCTTCACGGTATCCTGCGCGTTGCCCATGGCCACACTTGTGCCCACGGCCGAGAACATCGACAGGTCGTTCTCGCCGTCGCCAAAGGCAATCGCCTCGCTCGCGTCGATGCCCAGGCGCTCCAGCGTCGCCGCCACGCCCAGGTCCTTGCCGCCGTTAGCGGGAATAATGTCACAGAACAGGTCGCACCAGCGCGTGGTGAGCGAATGCGACACGGCATCGGTCACGATATGCTCGTCGTCGGGGTCCACAAAGGCGCAGAACTGGTAGACCGGCGCGTCAAAGGCGTGCTCAAACGGCTCCTCGTGGTAGACGATTCCCGCGTTGCTGCCAGCCGTCACCACGCGCTCGGACAGGCGGTTCACAAACGAGTTCTCGCCCTGCATGCACAGCGAGTCGTAGCGCCCCCGCGCCACCTGGTCCACAATCACCGCAACGTCGTCCGGATCAATCGGGCAGCTGCGGTAGACGCCCTCAGCATCAAAACAGTGCTGACCCGAGAGCGTAATGTACGCATCCCAGCCCAGGTCGAACAGCCAGTCCGGCATCTGGTAGGTCGGGCGACCCGTAGCAATCACGCACGCGATCCCCTGCTCGTGAAAGCTGTCGAGCACCTGCTGCGCCGACGCCGGAATCCGGTGGGTCTTAAAACTCAGCAGCGTACCGTCGATATCGAAAAACGCGGCTTTGATCATCCTCGCCTACTCCTCGCCCTCGAGCTTTTCGCTCGCCTCGAGCCACGCCATCTCCAGCTCGTCCATGGCGGCATGGGCCTCGTCGATCTTTGCCTGCTGCTCGCCGAGCGCCGTGTAGTTGGTGGGATCGACCTGAGCCATCGCGGCCTCGGCCTCCTCCACGCGAGCGCGCTGCGTCTCCATCTTGCGCTCGAGCGAGCTCACCTCGCGGCGGAGCTTCTGGCGCTCGGCGTTGGAAAGACCGTTGGGCTGGCCGCTCGTCTTGGGCTTTTCGGCCGCAACCGCTGCGGCGCCGGTGTCGAACGTGCCGGTCTTGGCACTCGGCGCGCCCACGGGCTCGCCCTCGGCGGTGGCGTTGCACAGGCGCAGGTACTGATCGACGCCGCCGGGCATATGCGTCAGATGGCCATCGAGCAGTGCCCACTGTTGGTCGGTCACGCGCTCCATGAGGAAACGGTCGTGCGTCACCAGGATCAGCGTGCCGGGCCAGCCGTCCAGCAGATCCTCGACAATCGCGAGCATATCGGTATCCAGGTCGTTGCCCGGCTCGTCCAGGATAAGCACGTTGGGCTCGTCCAGGATCGTCAGCAGCAGCGACAGGCGACGGCGTTGGCCGCCCGAAAGGTCGCCGATACGACTCCAGAGCTGTTGGGTCGTAAAGCCCAGGCGCTCGCAGAGCTTCTCGGGCGAAGTCTCCTTGCCGTCGATGACGTAGTACTTCTTATAGTTGCTGAGCACCTCGCGGATCGTGTCGCCCATGTAGGGCTCGAGCTCCTCGAGCTGCTGCGACAGCACGCCAAAGCGCACCGTCTGGCCGATCTTCACGCGGCCGCGCAGGGGCGCGATCTTGCCCTGGATCACGTCGAGCAGCGTGGACTTGCCGGCACCGTTCTCACCCAAAAGACCATAGCGGTCGCCCGCGCCGATAAGCCAGGTCACGTCGGAGAGCACCTGCTTGGGCGCGCCGTCGGTATCCGCATAGCCGGCGTCCACGTCGATCACGTCGATGACCTGCTTGCCCAGGCGGCTCACCGCCAGGCGCTTGAGCTCCAGCTCGTCGCGCACGGGCGGCACGTCGGCGATGAGTTCGCGAGCGGCATCCACGCGAAACTTGGGCTTGGTGGAGCGCGCCTGAGCGCCACGGCTCAGCCACGCGAGCTCCTTGCGTGCCATGTTGCGACGACGCTCCTCGGTGACGGCGGCCATGCGGTCGCGCTCCACGCGCTGCAGGATGTAGGCCGAGTAGCCGCCCTCGAAGGGATCGACCTGGCCGTCGTGGACTTCCCACATACTGGTGCAGACCTCGTCCAAGAACCAGCGGTCGTGCGTGACCACGAGCATCGCGCCCTGACCGTGCTGCCAGCGGGCCTTTAAGTGGCGTGCGAGCCAGTTGATGGTACGCATGTCCAGGTGATTGGTGGGCTCGTCGAGCATGAGCACGTCGTAGTCGCCGATCAGCAGGCGCGCGAGGTCCACGCGGCGGCGCTGGCCGCCCGAAAGCTCGCCCACCGTGCCCTCCCAGGGCACATCGCTAATGAGGCCAGCGAGGATCTGGCGCGTGCGGGGGCTCGACGCCCACTCGTACTCGGGCGTGTCGCCGACGACGGCATGATGCACGGTGTCGGTATCGACGAGGTTGTCCTTTTGGCCGAGCAATCCGATCGTCGTGTCGCGGCGATGCGTCACGCGGCCGTCGTCGGGCTCCAACGTGCCGGCGAGTACGCTCAGCAGCGTCGACTTGCCGTCACCGTTTTTACCGACAATACCAATGCGGTCGCCCTCACCCACGCCGAGCGTCACGCTATCGAAAATATGCTTGGTGGGAAACTCTAGGCTGACGGAATCGCATCCCAAAAGAATCGCCATATGCCCTGCTCCTTCTTAGAAAGTCAACGTTGTCCATGATAGCAGCGAGCCCCACCCCAAACCACCACGAAGGTGCCTGTCCCCTTTGTGGTGGTCGCTTCGGTCGCGGAGCAAAAAGGCGGGCCATCTCCCGCAAGAGATGACCCGCCTCTCCAATCAGTCCCGTGGCGACCGTGGCCGCCACGGGCCTCAAGCATGTCCCGGACTAGGAGAACATGCCGGTGAGGTAATCATTCAGCCGCTTATCCTTGGGCCGTTGGAAAATCTCGTCGGTCTCGTCGTACTCGACCATATCGCCCATGTAGAAGAACGCCGTGCGGTTGGACACACGCGACGCCTGCTCCATGTTGTGCGTCACGATGACGATGGCACGGTCGGCAACGATTGACGACATAAGGTCCTCGATCGCCAGCGTCGAGATGGGGTCGAGCGCCGAGCAGGGCTCGTCAAACAGGATCACGTCGGGGTTGAGCGCCAGCGTGCGCGCGATGCACAGACGCTGCTGCTGGCCGCCCGAAAGCGCGTAGGCACTCTTGTCGAGCTTGTCCTTGACCTCGTCCCACAGCGCCGCGCCGCGCAGACTCTCCTCGACCATGCGGTCGAGCTCGTCACGGTCGGTGATGCCGTGGCGCTTAGGCGCAAACGTGATGTTGTCGCGAATGGACTTGCGGAACGGGTTGGGCTGTTGGAACACCATGCCAATGGAGCGACGCAGCTCGTAGGTGTTCTCGGTCTTGGTATTCACGTTGCGCCCGCGGTAATTGATCTCGCCCTCCACGCGGCAGCCGCGAATCTCGCGATTCATCAGGTTGAGGCTACGCAAGAAGGTCGACTTGCCGCAGCCCGAAGGCCCGATGAGCGCCGTGATCTCGCCCTTGTGAAAGTCGAGCGACGTATCGTGCAGCGCATGGTGGTCGCCATAGTACACGTTGACGTCCTTGGTGGAGAGCACGACCTCGTCGCTCACGGCCCTGCCGCTCACGCGCACGCGTTTTTCGCTCTCCCCCACACTCGACAGAAAGTCCTGGGTCTCGGACGTGGCCGCCTCGGTTGCGGGCGTTGCATTCATCTCGCTCATTCGGCCGTCATCTTCCTTGCCAGTTGCTTGCCCACGATACGGGCAACTATGTTAAACAGCAGCACGCAGATCATCAGCAGTGCAGCGGTGCCCCAAACGATCTGCTGGGCCTCGGGGCTGCCCTCGCCGTAAATCTTGTAGATGTGCACGGCGAGCGACTCACCGGGGCGGAACACGTTCCAAGCGCAGGTGGGGCTCGACAGGTTAAAGCTCAAGAAGTTCAAACGCACCGGCGAGCTCATGCCCGAGGTAAAGAGCAGTGCCGCGGCCTCGCCAAACACGCGGCCGGCCGAAAGCACGATGCCGGTCACGATGGCAGGCATGGCCTCGGGGATCAGGATGTGCAGCGTGGCCTCCCAGCGGGTAAGGCCCATGGCCAGGCACGCATCGCGCTGGGCCTGCGGCACGTCCTCGAGCGCCTGCTGGATCACGCGCACCAGGATGGGAATGTTGAACATGGTGAGCGCGACGGCGCCGGAGATGATGGAGTACTTCCAGCCCAGCTGCACCGAGAACACCAGGAAACCGAACATGCCGACAACGATGGAAGGCAGCGAGGACAGCGTCTCGATGGCGGTGGAAGCGATGTCGCGGATGGGACCGTCCGGCGCGTACTCAACCAAAAAGACCGCGCCGCCCAGGCTGATGGGCACCGAGATGATCAGGGTGATCAGCAGCAGATAGAACGAGTCGAACAGCTGGTAGAGTACGCCGCCCTGAGTTCCGTTGGCGCGCGACGGCTGCGTGAGAAAACCCGGCTGGAACAGCGTCGAGATGCCCTCGAACAGGATATAGGCCACCATGGAGACGACGATGAGCATGACGATGGCGATGATTGCCGTCAGCACGCCCGTGGCGATGCGATCCTGCTTTTGGACGCGCCCGAGTCTCGCCTCGTCGATATGGATGCGCGTGCTAGCCACGAGCCTTCGCCCCCTTGCGGCCGATAATGTGGATGATCAGGATGAAGATGAGGCTCATACCCATCAGCAGCAGACCGAGCGCCCACAGAACATCGTCCTGGGCCGAACCCTCGGCATAGACCGCCATGGACGTGGTGAGCGTGGTGGTGATGGTCGAGGCCGGCGACAGCAGCGACGTCGGCATGGCCTCAATACCGCCGATGACCATGCGTACGGCGAGCGTCTCGCCAAAGGCGCGCGTCATGCCAAGGATGACCGCAGTCATGAGCGACGGCATGGCGGACTTGAGCACCACGTGCCAGATGGTCTGCCAGCGGGTGTAGCCCAGCGCGAGCGAGCCCTGACGGTAGCCGTCGGGCACGGCGCGCAGGCCATCGACCGAAAGGGTGGTCATCGTCGGCAGGATCATGACAGCCAGCACGATGGCGCCGGGCAGGATGCCCAGACCCGTGCTCACGTGGAAAACGGACTTCATAAGTCCGACGACCACGTGAAAGCCAATCAGTCCAAAGACGACCGAGGGAATGCCGGTCAAAAGCTCAATAAGCGGCTGAAAGACCTTGGAACCAAATTTGGGTTGGATCTCGACCGCAAAGATGGCGGAGCCGATGGCGATGGGCAGCGCGATGAGCGTGGAGAGCACCATGACCGCAAACGAGGTGACGATCAGGGGCAGGGCGCCGGTATAGGGCAGACCGTTTTCGGCTGTGTTGGCCAGGTCCCACTTGGTGCCGGTGAAGAACTCGACAACCGAAACGCCATCCTTGAGAAAAGCCGAGAGGCCCTTTTGGGCGACCATGAAGATAAGCGCGGCAACGACAAGCGTCACGAGCGCTACGCACGCGCCCGTGACGCCCAGGCCCACGTTCTCAAGGTCGCGCTTTGGCAGCTGTTTTGCCATTGCAAACCTTTCCGGGGGCGATTACTTATTTAGCAGAGACCTTGCCGCTGGCGTCCTTGACGACCTTCATGGCAGAGACGGGGATAAAGCCCTGCTCCTCGACGAGCTTGCCCTGGACATCGTCGGAAAGCATGAACTCCAAGAAGGCCTTGGTGGCCTCGTCGGCGTCCTTAGCGCAGTACATGTGCTCGGTCGCCCAGATCTTAAAGGAGTCGTCGGTGACGTTCTTGCTCTTGGGCTCGACGCCCTCGACCTTGATGGCGTTGAACTTGGAGTCATCGAAGTGCGAGAAGTCCAGGTAGGAGATGGCGTTGTCGGTGCTGCCCATCTGAGTCTGGACATCGCCGGACTTGTCGAGCTCGGCGTCGCCCTTAAAGTCGACTGCCTCGTCGCCAAAGACGGCAGCCTCGAAGGTGGCGCGGGTACCGGAACCGGCCTTGCGGTTGAGAACGACGATCTTGGCGTCGTCGCCGCCGACCTCCTTCCAGTTGGTGATCTGGCCGGAGAAGATGCCCTTGAGCTGCTCGAGGGACAGGTCGTCGACCTTCACGTTCTTAGAGACGACGGGACCCATGCCCACGACGGCGACCTCGTGGTCGACGAGGTTCTTGACCTGGTCGGCCTCGAGCTTGGTCTCGGCGAAGACGTCGGAGTTACCGATGGTGACGGTGCCGGCGGCAACAGCGGTCAGACCTTTGCCCGAACCGTTGCCCGAGCCGGAGACGGAGACGTCGGGGTTGGCATCCATGAACTTCTCGGCAGCGGCCTCGACGAGAGCCTGGAACGAGGAGGCACCGTCGTAGGTCACCTCGCCGGAGACGGACTCGGCAGCGGCAGCGGTGCTGCCCTTGTCGGCGGCATTGGAAGCGCCTGCGCCGCCACAGCCAACGAGGCCGAGGCCCACGAAGCTGGCAAGACCACCAGCGAGGCCGAGGAACTGACGACGAGAATAAGCCTGATCGAGCATGATCTTCCTTTCATACATGCGTCTCGCGGGCACCCTGCCCGCTTTGCTGTTTGGAAAGATACGGCCCCAACCGGTCAGCGCCCGCGTCAGCTGCGGTTTCTTACGGGCATCTGATAGACCCTTACCGCAAACGCGGCTCGGCTTTACAAACGAATAACAAACCCGCCGCCAAGCATGACCCGCCTTTTACACCGATAAAAAGCAGTTGCGGTGAAATAGTTCCTGTTTGGCTGTCAGGCAGCCGATTCTAGGAACTATTCCACCGCAACTTAGATTGGTAAAACCGCGTAACCTTAAAGCTCGAGCTCGTTGAGACGCAGGATCGCCACGATATAAATCTTGAGCGCTTGCTTGAGCTGTTCCTCGTTGGCACACTCGTTGGGGCCGTGCATCTGGCCGCCCCACGCGGGCAGCTCAAGGCCGGTCTCCTCGGGGCCAAACGATACGGCGCGGGCAAAGTTGCGCGCGTACGTGCCACCGCCCATGGCGAAGGGCTCGGCATGCTTGCCCGTAAACTCGTTATAGGTATCAATCAGCGCTTTCACGGCCGGATCGTCGGCAGAGACCGAGAACGGCACCTTGGTACGACCCACGAGATACGTCACACCAAAGCGGCCCACGAGCGGCTCGAGCTGCTCGCAGATGGTATCGGCGCTCGTGCTGTCGGGGAAACGCACGTCGATGACCTGCTCAATGTGGCCATCCACCACGCGGATGACGCCGGGGTTGCACGTGAGCGGGCCAAACGCCGCGCTCGTCGCATCGATGCCCAAGCCGCGACCATAGGCGTCCGCATGCACAAAGGCCAAGAACTTGACGAACTCGTGCTCGGCAGGCGTCAGCAGGCGCTCGTCGCGCGCACCAAACGCGTCCTCGGCCTCGCGCAGGTACGTCACGATCAGGCCGACGGCGTTGATCGTCCCCTCGGGCATCGAAGCATGGCCACCAATACCGTGCGCAAAAATCTGGGCATGGCCGTTCTCGAGCGCCGTAATCTCCAGGCGGTCGGCGTTCTCAACAGGCGCCGGCAGCTCATCGGCGGCAATCGCAAGCTCGCAGATAGACTGCGACGGAATGGCGTTGCTCGCTTCGGCGCCGCTCCAGGACACAATGCGCCCGCCGTCGATCTTGGGACTCGCAAACGTCGCCCCAAACTGGCCCTTCTCGGCATTACAAACCGGGAACTCGGCATCGGGCGTAAACAGAAAGTCGGGGTTCGCGTGGTTCTCCAGATAATGGTGAACGTCGGACATGCCCACTTCCTCATCGCATCCCAGCAGCGCGCGGAAGGTATAGCGCGGGGTAATGCCGTGCTTGAGCAGATAGGCGCCGGCGTAGAGCGACAGCACCGCCGGGCCCTTGTCGTCGATTACGCCGCGACCGAGCAGCCAGCCCTCTCGGCGCTCCATCGCAAACGGGTCGGTGTTCCAACCGGGACCGGCGGGAACCACGTCCACGTGGCAGATGGTCGCGAGCTGCTTGTCGCCGCGGCCAGGGATATCGGCAATGCCCACATAGCCCTCGTCGTCGCTCGTCTGGTAGCCGAGCTTCTGCGCAATGCCGAGCGCGCAATCGAGCGCATCACGGACCGGGCGGCCAAACGGCGCACCGGGCTCTGCGTCGGCAGCAACGGCTACGGACGGATAACTCACCAGCTGCTCGATATCGGCGACGACATCTTCCCAGACCTCGTCGATATACTCAGCGACGCTCTGCTCCACCTGATTCATGGACGACCTCCTTACCAATGAGGGGCGAGCGTGCCCGCCCCTCACATCACATACTTATATAGCGAAAAGTTTAGCAAGCTCGGCCACCGAGTGCACCACCGCATCGGCACCCGCGGCCTCGTGCTCCCCCAGCGCCGCCGCGCCCGAATAGATGCCGATACACGGCACACCCATCGCGTGCGCGCCCTCCACATCGTTAAAGCGGTCGCCGATCATCACGGCCTCGTCGGCCGTCGCACCGAGCACCGCCAGCGCATCGCGAACCGAATCTGCCTTGGTCTCGCGCCCCTGCGGCGGATTCATGCCAACCACGGCTTCGAACTGGCAAAGCCCCAGCTCATGCACCATATCGATGCACTTCGCCTCCATGCGCGACGTCGCCACGGCCATACGCTTGCCCTGGGCGGTCAACCCATCCAGCAGCTCGGGAATCCCATCGAACACGGGGTACTCCTCCGGCCCCAGCTCATCAAAAAAGGCACGGTACTCGTCGGCCACCACAAGCGACTCCTCGCGGGAAAAGCCGTAAAAGTCGTGGAAGCTCTTCCACAGGGGCGGCCCGATCATGCGGCGCAGGTCACCCATCTGCGCCTCAGAAAACCCGCGCGCAGCCAGCGTCTTGCGCGTCGAGGTCATCACCGCCCGGCCCGTATCTGCCACCGTGCCGTCAAAATCGAACAGCACAATCGGCCGTCTGCATATCTCCAGCGCCTCCATCGGCATCCCTCTTCCCCAGTTGGTGATTTCCACACTTACACTTCAAACTGTTGACTATTCAACAAATAAAGCTGGCAATGTGGAACGACTCCACTATACTTGTCGCACTTTGCTCTCAGAAGGCGGCGCGCAAGCGCCCCAACGAAAGGTGCAATTATGTCTTTTGCCATCATAACCGACTCCACGTCGGACATCTCCCCCGCCCGCGCCCAAGAGCTCGGCATTTACGTGATTCCGCTGCATGTAATTATCGAAGGTGAGGACCTGCTCGACCAGGTGCAAATCACCGCCGAGGAGTACGTCGCCCGCATGGCAGGCTCCGAGCAGCTACCGCACACCTCGCAGCCGAGCGCCGGTGAGTTCAAGGCGCTCTTTGATCGCGTGCGCGCCGACGGCCACGACAGCGCCATCTTTATCTCGCTGTGCAGCGAGTGGTCCGCCTGCTATGCCAACGCCAGCCTGACGGCCGAAACGCACGAGCTCGACGTGCGCTGCATCGACTCGCGCACCGGCTCGGGCGCCGAGGGCCTGCTGGTGGAGTACGCGCTGGCCATGCGCGAGGACGGCCGCAGCCTGGACGAGACCGAGGCGCAGATCCGCGCGACGCTGCCCGACGCCCACCTGCTGCTGATTCCCCGCACGCTCGAGAACCTCGTT
>CABQAK010000013.1 GCA_902462065.1 uncultured Collinsella sp. | reverse complement strand
GCTCGCGCGCGGCAAGCGCCTCGGCAAACCCGCGGCAGGTCTTGTCCATCATCTCTTGGCTCATACACATGCACCTTCAAGTCATATACATCGGTCGAGCGGCAACCGCCGACCGACCGCATCGATCACATAATGGTGCTAAGTCTAGCCCATAAGCACATGAGCGTCAGCGCACCTGGCCATCGCGGATTTCTATGGCACACGATAGGCGGCAGCGACACAAACATGGGACACATGGCCCACGTTTCGAGACTCCCGGGCAGCGGCAACTGGGGCATACATATAGGTAAGGAGCCCTATGTTGGGGCAACGCTCGCCACGACACCGGACGACGAATGGAGGAATAACCGCACAGCAAACAAAGGCATCATGTGCATGCGTAACCGCCGCCCCAGCGATCCGCGGCACACGATGTCCCTGGCAGACAAGGAGGACGCCACCATGAAGAAAAAGACCCTATCGATCCTTTCCCTTTGCATCGCCCTCTTTGCCGTGTTTGCCCTTGTCGGCTGCGACGGGAGCGCATCGGGCGGCGGCAGCGCCTCCAAGAGCGAGAGCAAGGAAAAGGTCCCCGTCGCCAAGAAGACCGACTTTATCTGGTTTAAGGTCGAGATGCCCGAGGGCGTCGGCGTAAGCGACTCCGCCGGCAAGAATGCCGACAGGGTTCAGCTCACCTTCCCCGAAGACGAGAACGCCTCGGCCGATCGCTTTATCCCCGTTTGGAAAAAAGCGCTGACGGCCGAGGAATCCCACGCCGACCAGGCGGAAAAGAAGGGGGATACGTTCCAGTGGAAGGATGGCGGGTCCGTCGAGTATAACGGCAGGACGTGGCTCGTCGGAACATACGAGGACAACAGCGGCATCTCAACCATGCTTTTTACCGACGTTGAGCCGGGAAGCGCCTACGTCCTCATCTCGAACTTCGACCAGCACAAGAAAGAAGCCGAGACACTCCTCAACTCCATCGAGTTCCCCGACGACATGAAGAAAGCAGTTGACGAGGCACGCGAAGTCGAGATTTCGAGCATCGAGATCAAGTAACGGGGCACCCGCACGTGCCTATGCGCACCCGCGCACATGCGCTCCATTAAAACAACGGGCGCCCAACCCGGGGAGGGCCGACGACATCGGCCCTCCCCTCTTTTGTGCCCGCGTATATTGCCACTTGTCGGCGCAAATCCTGCCCCCAGAATGGGACACATGGCCCACCCGAACGAGCCGCTCGCGCGTACAGTAAAGACAGGTAATCCATGGGCGGTTACAGATCGAGGAGGACACGACCATGAAAAAGAAGGCCTTTGCGATTCTCACCCTCTGCATGAGTCTTTTTGCCGCGGTTGCCCTGGTGGGTTGCGGCGGAAGCGGTGGCGCTGCTGGCAGTGGCGGTGGCGGCGGAGCAGAAAAGCCAGCCGTGGATATGAGGACCGACTTCATTTGGTTTAAGGTCGAGGTGCCCGAGGGCGTCGAAATCACGGACGTCGCAGGCGACACCGCCGATAGGGCCCAGTTTAAGTTCACCGAGAGCGAGCACGCCAGCGATCGCTTCATCCCTGTCTTCGACTCCGACAAGAACGCCGACGAGCTGTTCGACTACGAGGCCAAATGGAAGGCCAACTTTGAGTGGACCGAGAATGATCCCGTCAAGTACAACGGCAAGACTTGGCGCAACGCTTCCTATACACACTCGGGCGGCGTAACGACTGAGTACTTCACCGAAGCAGGCGGCGGCAGCGTTTACGTGAGCATCGACAATGTCGAGGAGCACAAGGACGCCGTCGAGACCATGATGAAGTCTCTGGAGTTTGCCGACGACATCGCCGAGGCCAAGACCGAGGCCATGGACGTCAAGCTCGACGATATCGAGATCAAGCGTTAAGCGACTGGCGAGTGCAGCGGGAAACACAGGCGCAGTGCAAACAAGCGACGGTACCCCAGAGCTTCGTACCCAGGGAGGGCCGGTAAACCGACCCTCCCTTTCTTATGCCGGTAGCCAACGAACGCGAGGATGCCGGACGCCGGAACCGCTCCAAATGTAGCAACAGTACGAAAACGACAAGCACCCCAACACGTCCGCCCGCCGATTTATTGCGCCGCGCAGACAATTAAACCAGCATCTTTAAACATCTGAGCAGTATAGTGACCAAAACTATCGCATAACCGCACTCTACGAATGGAGAAGTTATGACCGAACACCGCGCCATCAGCCGCCGAGCATTTACGTTGGGCCTTGGACTCGCGGCGTTGTCGCCACTTGCAAGCCTGCCCGAAACCGCCATGCTGGGCATTAGCCCGCGGGCAGCCTTTGCGGACAGCACGGCCGGGCCAGCAGTCAGCCTCGACAATTTCGTCATTCGCCTTCGCCCCGCGGGCTATTTTCGTACCGCAAGCGTTAACGAAGACGGCAACGTCATCGGCAACGTCTGCCATCTGTTTAATGACGGCACGTCCAGCAAGCTCATCCTTGAGAACGTAACGACCAAGAATGACGATACAAACTGGTATGCTATCCGCACCTTGCTCAATTTCGAAGAGCATAAAAAGACGGGCTACAGCATTTGGTCGGTCGATGGCGACTCGGACAAAGACGGAAAGGTCATCCACGTATGGAGCGGCGAGTATGACAACAAGCCCAGCCGCGCTTTTGCGTTCGAGCGGCAATCAAACGGAACCTATATCATCCGAGACCGCACGGTCGAGAAAGAAACCGAGAAAAAAGACATTAAGTACCTGGCAATAGAATCGAACGGCGAAGACCAGGACAACAATAAGATCTGCCATAAGAGTAAGAGCATTCCGTGGGAGCTCGAACTTATCGGTTACGACATGAAAAAGAACGATGCCACGGTTAGCAGCCTCGACTGGATCACGTACAGCAGCTACGTCGATGGGCCATGTTGGATGAAATACGTCGACGACAACAAGTTCCTCGACGAGCTGAGCATCCCGGGTACGCACGATTCGGGCACCTGTAGCGTGGACAACGACACCGAGCCCCAATCCTCGCAAGTAAAATGCCAGCAGGATTACATTCCCACGCAGTTGCTCGAAGGCATTCGCTATTTTGATATCCGGCTCGGAAAGGGCGACAACCCTGGCATCTGCCACGGGGATTTCTACCTATTCAAAAAAGACGGGGACTATCTGCATCTCTCCGATGTCATCGGGTACTTTAAAACGTTTTTGAACGAAAACCCGACAGAAGCGCTCATCATGCTTGTATCACGAGGCAACGACGAGGCTACCGACGAAAGTGTTACGACGGCTTTCGCCAAGGTTTTGGACGACAACCCCAAACTGTTCTATACGTCGAGCCGAATCCCCACGCTACACGAGGTGCGCGGAAAGATCGTTCTGCTGCGTCGATTTAGGCTCGCCGGCAACAGTGTAAGCGGCCACACGTGGGGCCTCGACCTTACCGAATGGGATGACAAGATCAAGGCTCACTCCGACAGCGCCACTATGTGTCTCGTCCAAGACGCGCGGGGCTTTGAAGCCGCGGGGGAAACAGGCGATAAAGAGCCCTATTGCACCAAGGTATACGCCCAGGACAAGTACAAACTCACGGGAACCGACAAGCTCAGCTGGGTCGATAATGCGCTGAAGGAAACGTCCGGGCGCACGCGCAACGAGGTAGATGTCGAGGACGATAACGGGGCCAAGGAGAAAGTCCTGGAGCGTTGCTGGTCTATCAACTACACCAGCTGCACGGGCTTGTCGCACGGAGGCAATCCTTTTACCTCGGCACGAGTAGTCAACGAGCATCTGTATAAGAGCCCGTACATCAATCCCAGCGGCATCGAGGATACAAAGTCAGATTACCTCAAGCACATTGGCATCATCGCATCCGACTTTGTTGATGCGGCGCTGGCCCGGAGCATCTATCAGCGCAATTACGATACGGAGCACAAGCAGACGGCTTCGTACTATCTCCCGTACTATCTCCCGACCCGCATGCGCATGACGTACGGCGACTCGCTGAGCGATGCCTCATTCCAGGATGGCAAGACCGTTGGCGAGGGTCATTTCCGCCTTGCCGACAGCAGCAACGCGCTCAACGCGACAGCTTCGGGCCATGCGTTTGCCATTGAATACGTGGATGTCGACGCCCTGGGCAACGAGACCGTTACGGGGCTGCAGGGCTCTGTGCCCATCGATATCGATCCGCTCGCGCTGACGCCCCATTTTGAGGGACTCGAAGGCCTTAAGGCCGGCGAAGACGTGCGCGCCAAGATTGCGGCATCACTCGAGGGCAAGCTCGAAACCGACGCCTGCACCGCCCAGCTCGAGTTTGTGCACGACGCGGACGGCGCTCCGGGCACGGCAATGGCCGAGGGCGAGGCATTTGCCGCGGGGACGTATTGGGTGCGTGCGAAAGGTCTGTTGGGCGACGCGGCGCAAAACTACACGCTCGCCAGCGATGGAGCCGCAAGCTTTACCGTAGCGGCCTCGGGCAGTGCAGGCGGCACCGGTAGCGGCACGGGTTCCAACGCAGACGGCGCCGACAAGAACGGCGGCGGCAACAAGAGCAAGGGCTCGACCGGAAAACTCGCCGACACGGGCGACGGCTCTGGCGTTGCCGCCGGGCTCGCTGCCGCCGCCGTGGCGACAACGGTCGCCGGCGCGGCGATGCTTGCCAATGACCGCGAAAACGTTGGGGACGACAGCGAATAGGCAAGCCCGCCTTTTAGACACATCGACTCAATTGGGGGGGCGCAGAATACCGTTCTGCGCCCCGATTTTTACCTTAGCCCGAACACCGTTATCGGCTACATCACCATGTTCAGCGCATTCACGAACTCCTGAGCTTGGGAGCGGCTGCTCAGACTAAAGACACAGGCAGTCAACAGCCTGTTACGTAGGAAAACGTCGCGGCCCTTGATCCTGCTGACCCCCGTAATGTCCTTAAGATAAACAATCTCGGTGTGCTTGCCACCAAAAGTGCCCTTCTTGAGCACCTCGATGCGGTTAAGGTAGATCTTGACGTCTTTAAACCTACCCGAACCTTTGTCCTGGAACAGCAGCGTGTTGTTGTCCATACGCGTCACTCCCGCGGGGTTCGCTAAAACTGCCTCTATGGTCACATTTTAACCACCGCAAGGCCCCATGCGATGATGTCAGACAGCACAGCAATTCGTGTCCGCGCGAGGCTTTAAGATAGGTATGCTCAGCTGCATCGATGCGACCGGAATATTCTAGGAGCACGCCTCGTATTATTCGCCATTAGAGGAGGTCTTACCTGGTTTACGTATGGGAATTCGAGTTCTTTGATTCGGACGGCATTGAACTTCCCGTGCCAGACTTCGGACATGAGCCGCGACACGGCGGCAAGATTATCGCTGTAGCCGTCAACCGCGAACTCGGCGACATTCCCGCCGTCACCGCAGTGGATGCCGCGCGTATGCTCGGTGTTAGCTCAGCACGGGTGTCACAACTGCTAAATGCAGGACTGCTGGATTCATGGAAGGATGGCACCAAGCACATGATGTCCAAAGCCTCCATCGAGGCACGACTCGCCGATGCACCAAGGGTGGGACGCCCCAAAGAGGCCCCCGTTGCCGTGTAAGGCGATGCCGCTGTGGGCTTTCATCACCTGACATGCATGGCAGCCAGGAACGCTCGATTCGGGACTCACTGCGCCCCGAATCGAGCTGGGCCCATTGCTGCAGGCTGATTCGCATCCCCGATCCCAAAAAGACAGAAGCGCCACTTGCTTCGTTGAGCCCCAACATCCGACCCCGGCTCCCCCTCGTATCCCCAGCGGCATTTCAACTCCAGGACATGTCGCGATCATGCCCGGTCATCCATGCAAATGGACACCACTCTAACACTGGGGTCAGATATCCCCCGCTGCGGCGTATAGGGTAAAATCTTGTCTGCCGCGGAATCCGCCTGCGGGCAACGCTCCGATCTCCGATTGGGGTGAAGCCTATGAACTTGTTTCTTGAAATCCTGCGCCTCTCGATGTACGCGACCGGCATTGCCCGGAACCTCTACGCGATCTGGCGGGAATATAAGCAGTAACGGATAGCGAAGGGAGTCATAGAAAAGGGCCGGTTGCAGCCGGCCCTAGACGATAATACCTGCGTTGCCCGCGTCTCCGAAGTTTAAGCGCTGAGGAGCGGGTTCCGCGGCACAACCTGATTTTACCCAGTGAGGCAGCTCTTTTGCAGCCGCTCCACTGTTTATTTACATCTGGCACCCTCAAACAATCAGACAGCAGCCCGCACTCCTGAGAGCCGCCCCGCACCCCCGGCCATCACGTTACGGCAACAACCGGCGCTACTCCCCTACTTCCCAAAGATCGCAGCGAACAAGCCCTTGCGTTTGGGCTTTTCCTCTCGGTAAGAACCCTCGACGGCGGCTGCCACCTGACGCGGCTGCTCGCCGTCTCCACGGCGCACAATCTGGTAGAGGAACGGCGATTTAACGTATTTGACCTCGACGGGCGTGGCGTGCACGGTGCTTTCACTGGACAGATGCAGGCTCGGGCTAAGCGGCGCCACGATATGCGTTTCGCGCTTGTCGCTAAACACCACCGCGGCCGCGCGGCCCGTCTGGCCGTTTACGGCAATGCGCACCTGCTCGCCATCGCGGCCGTCTGTCGCCGGACGATCGACAAAGTAGACCGGCACCATCACCAGGCCGTCCTTATGCTTGCGGGCCTTGCGCGCCCAGGTGCGGATGCTCTTTTTATTGAGCCCCAGTACAGCCTCGGCGTCGTTACCCGCAACGTCGAGCGCCAACTTATCAATGACCACCTGGTCCTTGGTAGATGCATCGACGGAGACGACGCGGAAGTCGCCTTCCTGCATGGCGGGATCGAACGGACCGACCTTGGCAAAGTCCCACGGCTCCAAAATGCCCATGAGGCGAACGTCCAGGTAGTTTGCTCTGGGGTATGCCCAGTCGAGCACCTCGTAGTACACCAGGGTTTCCTTGCTCAGGCCCTTGCCCGGGAAGCTCGCCATCATGCGCAGGTCCGCCAGCGCCATGGGGAAATAGAAGAGCATCATGTCGTTTTGGATCGCATCTTCCACGTCGTGCCCGGCAAAGGCATCCGGATACTGGCGCACCAGCTGCAGCGCGTTGGCACGTGCCTGCTGCGGCGAGATTTCGCAGGGAATACCCTGATCCGGCACATACTCCGCACCCACGCCCATGGTCAGACGCTTGCTAAACGTCCCCGGCTTGAGCAGGTCGGCAATGCCGATCTTGTTGCCGCAGGACGGGCACTCAAACACGCGCTGGGTCGACTCGCCCTCAAAGGACGCACCACAGAAGGGGCAAGGAATGCTCACATGCGTGGCCTCTTGGAACTCCTGCGCCGTGCCGCGATCCTCCCACAGCAGATGTTCCAGGACCGACTGATTGCGCCAGTGCGAATTGAAGAAATACCAGTCCGGGTCCTCCGGGCGCTCGAGTTGCGACACATGCGTGAGCTTGAGCAGTCCATTCACCACCGTCAGCGGCGTATGGCGAATGCCCAGGGCGCTCTTGGGCTCCCCCGCATCAGCCTGCCACGGAACGACCGTGCCGCAATAGGCGCACTCAAAGCTGCGCTTAGCCTGGTGCGAGTACATAGGGCCGCCGCAGTTTTGACATTTAATGGCAAACATCTCGTCCATGGAAACGTCCTCCTTTGCACAGGGGCTGTCGACATTAAGTATGTCGAGCAAGCAGGCACATGCCCATACCCATGTGGCCCAAAATGGACCACCCAGGCAGACGAGAAGGCTCGCTCGTTAGCACCGGCAGACTATTGCTGCATTTTCTGAGCATCGGTGCACGGCGCCCCCGCGCAAGCTACACTATCCCCTTAAACATGATTGTGAGGACGACCGCTATGCTATTTGTAAATCGGCTGGTACATACGCTTGTTCCCGGCAGCGAGAGCGAGCCGGTCGATGCATCTTGCCGCACCAACGCGGGCTTTTCCGCAAGCCTCGTCTGCATTGGCCTCAACATCACCCTGTGCCTGGCCAAGGGCATCGCGGGCCTGCTCGCCGGCTCCGTCTCCCTCATCGCCGACGCTTTCAACAACCTCTCCGATGCCTCGAGCAACATCGTGAGTCTGCTCGGGTTCCGCCTTGCCAGCCGCCCGGCAGACGAAGGCCACCCCTATGGCCACGGTCGCTATGAGTACCTAGCTGGCCTGTTCGTCGCCGTCCTGGTTTGCGCCGTCGGCATCAATCTGATCCTCGAGTCGGTCACTAAGATCATCAAGCCTTCCCCCACTGCATATTCGGTGCTCTCCTTAGCCGCCCTCGTCTTGTCCATGCTCGTTAAGCTCTGGATGGCAGCGTTCAACCGCACGCTGGGCGATCGCATCGACTCGGAGACGCTCATCGCCACAGCACAGGACTCCAAAAACGACGTCATCACCTCGGGCTCGGTCTTGGTGGCGGCGCTTATTTCGCAGACGACCGGCTTTGACCTCGATGGCTGGGCAGGCCTGGGTGTGGGCATCTTCATCTGCATCAGCGGCATGGGCCTAGTGCGCGACGCCATCAGCCCGTTGCTGGGGCAAGCGCCCGACCCCAAGCTCGTCCAGGCAATCCGCGACAAGATCATGTCCTATCCGCAGGTCCTGGGCACACACGACCTGATGGTGCACGACTACGGCCCCGGCCGTCAGTTCGCCAGCGCCCACGTGGAAATGCCCGGCGAGGGCGATGCCTTTGAGCACCACGAGATTCTGGACACCATCGAGCACGACATCAAGCGTCAGATGGGCATCGGCATCACACTGCACTGCGACCCCATCGCCACCACCGGCGACGACCTGCGCGGCTGGGTCAAGCGCGGCGTCATGCAGATCGATCCTGCGCTCTCCATCCACGACCTGCACGAGCACGACGGGTTCGTTTCGTTTGACCTGGTGCGTCCCGACGGCTTTGACATATCCGACGAGGAGCTGCTGGAGCTCGTCACGTGCATCGTGCACGAGCGCCGGCCCGATGCCTCATGCGTCGTTACGTTTGACTCGGGCTTTAGCTCGCCCGACCGTCCGGCCGAGCAGCTGTAGCCCACTTAACAGCTAGTTTCCCTGCGCGCCCGAGATGCCGTTTTGTAGGGCGTTCCAGGCATCCGTCGCCATGTCGCCCAAGTTCCGCGCGGTATCGCCCAGATTTTGTGCCGTATCGCCCAGCTCTTGCGCCTTGTCTCCCAACTCCTGCACCTTGTTGCTCAAGTCCTCCAGCGTATTGGAGCTCGAGCTGTCGGTACCGCTTTGGCCGTCGGACGAGTTGCCCGAACTGTTCTTGTGCGTGAGTTGAATTTCGAGGTTGCCGTTGTCGTTATAGTAGGCAGAAGTAACGACCCAGTTGGCATCGACGACGGGCGTTGAGCCATCATCAGTCAGGACCACGGCATTCGAAAGATCGGCGCCGCGCGACTTGAGGATCTTCTTGGCGTTGGACCAGTACTGCCCCGGGATATCGCTCAGATCGACGGTGCTAGACGAGGCGGACTCGGTTTGCTCGGCAGTGGCATCGGCCGTTGAACTCCCCCGCTTGTTGAGCATGCCCGACACGATGGCAAACACAATCGACAGCGCAAAGAAGATCGCCAGTACGATGAGGATCTTCTTGATCACGCTCGACGAACGCGACGGCTTCCTCTCCTCGTCCTCGCCATATTGCGGAATCGACTTGGGGTACTCGCGATACGGCTCGCGCGACTCGTAGCGAGGCTGCGCCGTGCGAGGCATATACGTCGTCTGCTGAGGCTGCGGAATGGGATTTTGCGGCAGGTCATCATAGGGATTCGGCGTCGAGGCAGCATAAGAATCCTGCGGCGCGTAATCAAACGGATCCGGAACTGCGTTGCCATAGGGGCCTTGCGAAGATGCAGCGTAAGAATCCTGCGCCGTGTCGCCATAGCCCATAACCCGGGTGGGCTCGGCAGAAGGCTGCGTCGCGGCGGGGTCGGCATAACCGGGGTTGGGAACAACGCAGGTCGCATCGGCGCTATCGCCAGCCTGCGCGGAACCGTAGCCGCCCATCACGGTTGTCTTGTCCTGATCCATGCAACGATTCCTTTCCGTCGCGCTTGAGCCTCAAGTTATCCATGCATTCTACCCGCGCAAAAGCCTATGATGGGCAGAGTCCGTCGGTATCTACAAGACATGCGCGGGCCTAAGGATCAAAAAGCCCCGCCGGGCCTTGGTAGGCGCGACGGGGCGGGCAAGCGGCTATGAGCAGCGAGCTTAGAACAGGCCGGTGATGTTGCCGTCGTTGTCGACGTCGATATTCTCGGCCGCAGGGACCTTGGGCAGGCCCGGCATGGTCAGAACGCTTCCAGTCAGTGCGACCACAAAGTGGGCGCCGGCAGAAACCTTGAGCTCACGCACGGTGATGCGGAAGTTCTCGGGAGCGCCCAGGGCCTTGGCGTTGTCGCTAAAGCTGTACTGCGTCTTGGCGACGCACACCGGCAGGTTGCCAAAGCCATTCTCGCGCAGCTCGGCGAGCTGGCGCTTGGCGGCCGGCGTAAAGTCAACGCCGTCGGCGCGGTAGACCTTGGTGGCAACGGCCTCGAGGGCATCAGCGACATCAGCGCCGTCCTCATAGGCAAACTTGAGCTCGCTCGGCTGCTCAATCAGACGCATGACCTCATCGGCCAGGTCGAGCGCGCCCTCGCCGCCCTTGGCCCAGACCTCGGAAAGCTTAACGTTGACGCCGAGCTTCTGGCACTCGGACTCGATGAGCGCAAGCTCGGCCTCGGTGTCCGTCGGGAATCGGTTGATGGCGACCACGCAGGGCAGACCATAAACGTTCTGGATGTTGTCGACGTGACGCAGCAGGTTGGGCATGCCAGCCTTGAGTGCCTCGAGGTTCTCCTCGTTGAGATCGGCCTTGGCGACGCCACCGTTGTACTTCAACGCGCGAGCGGTGGCGACGACCACGACGGCGTTGGGACGAACGCCCGTCATGCGGCACTTGATGTCCAGGAATTTCTCGGCACCCAGGTCGGCACCAAAGCCCGCCTCGGTAATGGCGACATCGCCAAAACGCATAGCCATACGCGTGGCCATGATGGAGTTGCAGCCGTGGGCGATATTGGCGAAGGGACCGCCGTGGACAAACGCGGGCGTGCCCTCGAGCGTCTGCACCAGATTGGGCTTGAGCGCATCCTTGAGCAGTGCGGCCATAGCTCCCTGGGCCTTAAGGTCGCGGGCGCGGACGGGCTCGCCGGCATAGCTATAGCCGACAACGATCTCGCCCAAGCGCTCTTTAAGATCGCTGATGCTCGTGGACAGGCACAGGATCGCCATGACCTCGGAGGCAACGGTGATATCGAAGCCGTCCTCGCGCGGCACGCCCTGGGCCTTACCGCCAATGCCGTCGATGACGTGGCGCAGCTGACGGTCGTTCATATCGACGACGCGCTTCCAAGTGATGCGCTTAACGTCAATACCGAGCTGATTGCCCTGCTGGATGTGGTTATCAAGCATGGCGGCCAGCAGGTTATTGGCGGCACCGATAGCGTGGAAGTCGCCGGTAAAGTGCAGGTTGATATCCTCCATGGGGATCACCTGAGCCCAGCCGCCACCGGCAGCACCGCCCTTAACGCCAAAGACGGGGCCGAGCGAAGGCTCGCGCAGGGCCACGGCACTCTTGACGCCGCGACGACGCAGGCCGTCGGCCAGACCGATGGTCGTGGTGGTCTTGCCCTCGCCCGCGGGCGTTGGGTTGATAGCGGTCACGAGGACGAGCTTAGCCTGGTGATCAGTCGGCTCGTTGAGCAGTGAATAGTCGACCTTAGCCTTGTCGAAGCCGTACGGAATAAGGTGCTTAACGTCGACGCCGGCGTTCTTGGCCACCTCGGTAATAGGCAGTGGCGTGACAGAACGTGCGATTTCGATGTCAGTAGGCATGGGCGGTCCTTTCGTTACCGAATGAGAAAAAGACCAATTCAGCATAGCACGGGCGCGCAATAGTAAAACGCCCATAACCGATGAACGGCGATATGTTTACCCGATGCCCAGCGATAGCCCAACAGCCCGCCAAAACAAAGCGCCCTAAACGGTAGGTTCAATCCCCAGGTGCTCAAAGGTGCGAAGGGTTGCCTGACGGCCCTGCGGCGTACGAATCATCAACCCGCACTGCAGCAAATAGGGCTCATAGACATCCTCGAGCGTGCCCGGGTCCTCGCCCACCGCGCTGGCAAGGGTCGTAAGTCCCACGGCACGACCGGAGAACGTCTTGGCGAGCGTCTCCAAAATGCGAATATCCATCCAGTCCAGACCGAGCTCGTCGATCTCGAAGAACTCGAGTGCCTGACGGCAGATATCGAGCTCAATGGGACCGTTGCCGCGCACCTGCGCATAGTCGCGCACGCGCTTGAGCAGGCGGTTGGCAAGACGTGGCGTGCCGCGCGAACGCGAGCCGATCTCGAGTGCACTGGGATGGTCGATCGTCACGCCCAGGATAGTCGCCGAGCGCGTCACAATCTGCGCGAGCTCCTCGACCGTGTAGTAATCCAGGCGATATGAAATGCCAAAGCGGTCGCGCAACGGGCCTGTCAACATGCCTGAGCGGGTCGTTGCCGCTACCAACGTAAACTTGGGAATATCCAGGCGAATCGAGCGCGCCGCCGGACCCTTGCCAATCACGATATCGAGGGCAAAGTCCTCCATCGCGGGGTACAGGACCTCCTCGACCGAACGGTTGAGGCGGTGAATCTCGTCGATAAACAGCACATCACCCGGTTGCAAGTTAGTAAGGATGGCCGCCAGGTCGCCCGTGCGCGCGATGGCAGGGCCACTCGTGGTCTTGATCTGAGCGCCCAGCTCGTTGGCGATAACGGTGGCCAGCGTGGTCTTGCCCAGGCCCGGAGGACCCGAGAAGATCACGTGGTCGAGCGTCTCGCCACGGCTCTGCGCCGCTTCGATCAACACGCGCAGGCTCTGCTTGATGTGCTCCTGACCACAGTAATCGTCCAGGCGCTGGGGGCGCAAAGTGCGGTCGACATCGAGGTCCTCGGCCGTCAGCTCCGAGCCCACCATGCGCTCGCCGTGCGCCATGGATGCCGCCGGCGAGTTGCCGGGCGTCGCCCACAGGTCCTGAGAGTCATCGGCTTCCCACATCACGCATCCATTCCGAGTCGCTTAAGCGCCGCGCCGAGCAGATCCTCGACACGCATATTCTGCCCATCATACCCGCTCAGGGCAACATCGGTCTCCTGCGGGCTAAAGCCCATGGAAAGGAGCGCCGCACGGGCATCATCGATCGCCGAAGGAGCGGCGGCGGGAACCGGCATCGCAACCTGGCCGGGAATCACGTCGACCGGCACAAAGCCCTTATCCTTGGCAAAGGTGCTCTTGAGTTCTAGGATCAGGCGCTGAGCTGTCTTTTTGCCCACACCGGGTACCTTGGCCATACCCTTGTCGTCCTCGGCCATCACCAGCGAATACAGCTGCCCCACGGTATAGGTGGAAAGCACGGCGAGCGCCAGGCGCGGGCCAACGCCCGAAACGGACACGAGCCGGTCGAACATCGTGCGCTCATCCTTTGAGGAAAAACCAAAAAGTGTCATGGCGTCCTCGCGCACCTGCATACGCGTGTAGAGGCGGACCTCGCCGCCGGGCGTCGGCAACGTGGCCGCAGTGCTGCCCGAGATGCCGAGCTCAAAGCCAACGCCCGACACATCGACGACAGCAGAGCTCATCGTGGCCTCGACAAGCGTTCCGTGGAGCTGGGAAATCATCAGTATCCGGTTCCTCTCTGTTGATAGAACTCGCCACCGGTGAGGGCGCGGGTGCGGCTGAGGTTTACGTGGCAGATGGCGCAAGCCAGGGCATCGGCGGCATGGTCGGGATGAGGGTCGTGGTCGAGCTGCGTGAGCGTGCGCACCATGTAGGCGACCTGCCGCTTGTCCGCGGCGCCGGTACCCACCACAGCCTGCTTGATCTGCATAGGCGTGTACTCGCCGATCTCGAGCGCGCACTCCGAAAGCGCCACGAGCGCGGCACCGCGGGCATGTGCCGTGGGGATTGCCGAGCGGACATTAGCGCCAAAGTAGATGCTCTCGATAGCAGCAGTATCGGGTCGATACCGCTCCACGACGCCCTTGAGGTCGCGGGCGATATGCGACAGGCGCACCGCGAGCGGACTACCCGCGCTGGTCTCGATACAACCGTAGGCACGGCAGCGAACCTCGCCGCGCCGCTCCTCGATAATCCCCCAACCCGTATGGGCCAAACCGGGGTCGATACCCAAAATGACCAAGCCAACCTCCCCTCGTCACAAGTACAGCACAAGGCAAGGCCCCGAGCATCATTCACGAACGTCTGTTCTAGAATAACACAACGGGGCCAAGATGCTTAGTTGAAGTGTCGGGGTTGGAAGCGAATCCTATCCCATAGTTAGTTTTGAGAGAAAAAGGGAAACTGCCTCGGATCCACCGGCGGATGCGGCATCGGGCCACCCTGGGGCCCACCCTGCGGGCCACCCTGGCCGCCCATCATCTTATCGATGGCGTCCTGGACCTCGCCCTCAAACTTCTTCATACCCTCGTGCAGGCGGCGCTGGCCGTCCTCGGAGCGCAGCTCCTCCATCTGCTCGGGCGAAATACCCAGTAGCTCGCCCAGCACGCCCATCATCTCGTTTCGCACGCGCTCGCTCGTATCCTCGTCAGCAAAACGGCGCACCTCGGCGCGCGCCAGCGAATCGACCGTCATACGCTCCTTGCCGTTAAGCCCCAGGTCGGACCACGCGAGCATGTACGGCCAGGCGCGCTCGACAAACGAACGGGTTGAGACGATCGACGCCGTCGGCAGCATGCGGCGGGCGGCCTCGCCCTGACGCACGAGCATCAGCAGCAGCGAGCAGGCCTCAGGCTTGCCAGCGGCCATCGGGATGTCGTCGAAAGATCGATTGCGGTCCACGTGCGCCTCGAGCGCGCCATCGACCTCACCCGGCTCAAGCCCGCCGAGCAGCTGTGCCGCGCGGTCGAGCATATCGACCGGACCGTCGAGCGTCGAGAGCGCCTGCGCCAGCACTCGCTCCATACAATCTTCCACCGCGTTGAGCGTCACGAGCTCTTGGGGCACCACGGCAGACGTGCGGTTGCGCACACGCGCCACAAACTCAAGCGTCGACAGGTACACATCGCCAAAGGGCGCGTAATCGCCCTGGTAGCCGCCGCAAAGCGCCGGCGCCGCCAGCGCGTACTCGGTTTTGGACAGCGGGCTCAGCGCCATCGCACCCAGCTCGAGCGCCGTGTCCTCCAGCATGAGGCCCAGCGTGCGCGAGCGCAGACGCTCGGCATCGCCCGCCGACACGTCGCGATCGAGCACACGCGCCGCATCCGGTGCATCGCGCTCGACGGTGCGAATGTGCAGACGCTCGGCGATGGCGCGGACGGCGGCACAGCGGGCAGCCTCGGCCTCTTCCTGCGCCGGCGTAAAGATACGGTTGCGCCCCAGCACCAGGCCAATCACATTACGCGGGCCCAGAGCGTCGACGGTCAGCGCCGCCAGCAGGGACGACGGCAAGTCGCCCTCGAGCGCCACCACAGCACGCGACGCACCGTGGGCTCGGGCGTTGTCGCGCACGGCGAGCACCAGCGCCTGCCACAGCCACTCCTCGGAACGGAACTCGGGCAGTTCGTGATCTTCCAGGGCATCGAGCATCACGCCGCGCTGAATCTCCTGAACCAGCAGGCTCTCCTCAAAACACGGCGCCTGGGCCACCACACGACCACAGTCGTCGAGCACAAACGAACCGCCGGTATACACCGACTCGTCATAAGCACCGACCGGCGCCATACAGGCAAACCACACGCTGCGCTTGGATGCGATCTTGCGGTAGGCGCCGCTGCGAGCGGCGGCAATGGCGGCAGTCTCGCGGTCGGTCATGTCAAACGCATTGAATTGGAAATACGCAATGAGGTCAACACCGGTCGGCAACATCTCGAGTTCGCGGTCCAAGTCAAAAATCACGGCGATGCGCACGCCGTCCACGTCGAACACCGGCGGCGCCCAACGCGTGTCGTTGTTCTCGCCACGCTGCAGGGCAATGCTCGAACGCGCCGGCACCACATGACCGTCCTTGAGCATCATGTAGTCGAGCAGCGGCTGACCCTCAAACGAAACCGCCGCGGGCACGATGCAGATCATGTCAAGCTCCTGGATGCGCTCGGCGACACCAGTCAAGCCGGCAAGCATGTCGTGCTCAAAGTCGGCAGCGCCCACCAGGCCACCGGGCATGGCGCCCATAAAGAGCGGAGCCGGAACGCACAGCACGCGCGCCCCGCGCTCGTGGGCCAGACGAGCCTGGTCCTCGATGCGGCCGCAAATGCCCTCAATATCACCCAGGCGCATATCGATCTGTGCAAGCGCGAGCTTCATGGCTCAGCCCTTTCCGTCGTAAACCATCGAAATCGTAGTAAAAGCGCCGGCCGCATGATGCAGTCGGCGCTCGCATGTGCATATGCTAGCTATGATACCCCGAGCGGGGGCGCGCTCCTAGAACGTCGCGGACCACAGCCCGTGCAGGTTGCAGTAGGCATAGACGGTACCGGTCTTGGAACCGCCGGCAAAAAACGTCGCGGGCTTCATGCCGGGCTCAAGGTAATGGACCTCTAAGCGGCCCTCGGCCTCAAGGGCGATCCACTCAATATAGTGCTCGGGCAGGCTGGGGTGCTCGACCGAGCCAACGCGTGCGCGAATCACGTGACCGTCGCGCTCGGTCTCGACAACAGGCACGTGCTTCTCGTGCGCCGCGTCCTCAGTGTTTGCGGTCAGTTCCGTGCAACCGGCAGGGGTTGCAACGTCGTTGCCAAGGGCGGCAATGAGCTTACCGTCGGGGTCCTTAAAGAATTTCGCCATGATGTTCTCCTTTGCTGACGTGCCAATGTTCTTGATGGTTCTTATGCCCAAAGGCAGACAAACCATCCACGGCATTGCAAATGAACACATAACGGGCGGGGACGATGGGGCAGCGTGCGCTATCCGCCCTGGCGGCCCCACCCGAGCGGGTTAGCGCCCGTCGCCGCCCAGCAGCGCCAGAACATCTTCGCGGGTAAACAGCGCCGACGAGATGCCGTCGCCGCCGAGCACGCTGTTGACCAGGTCGCGCTTGGACTCCTGCATCTGCATAATGCGCTCCTCGATCGTGTCCTTGGCGATGAGCTTGTACACGGTCACGGTATGTTGCTGGCCAATACGGTGCGCGCGGTCGGTCGCCTGGTCCTGCGCTGCCACGTTCCACCACGGGTCGTAGTGGATGACCACGTCGGCCGCCGTCAGGTTAAGGCCCACGCCGCCCGCCTTGAGCGAAATCAAAAAGACCGGAACCTCGCCCGCTTGGAACTGCGCGACCATCTTGGCGCGGCTCTCCTTAGACGAAGCGCCCGTGAGCTTAAGGAAGGCGATGTCCTCCTTGGCCAAGCGCTTACCGATGATATCGAGCATACCCGTAAACTGGCTGAACAACAGGATGCGATGCCCGCCGTCGAGTGCGCCGTGCACGAGCTCCATACACGTATCGAGCTTGGCGCTCCCCGCCTTGTAATCCTCGTAGTGTAGACGCGGGTCGCAGCAGATCTGGCGCAGCTTGGTGAGCTCGGCGAGCACCTTGAGTTTGTCCTTCTTAAACTCCCCAGCCTCGCGGTGCTGCACCTGCTGGGCGATGCGGTCCTGGTTGGCCAGGTAGAGCTTGCGCTGCTCGCCGGTAAGCTGCGCCATGACGGTGTCTTCGATCTTCTCGGGCAGGTCGGCCACCACGTCTTCCTTAACACGGCGCAGCACAAACGGCGACACGAGCGCCTGCAGGCGAGCGGCGCTATCGCCCTCGGCATGCTCGACGGGGCTCTCAAAGCGCTTGGCAAACGACTCGCGCGTCCCCAAAAGGCCCGGCATCAAAAAGTCGAAGATGCTCCAGAGCTCGGACAGGCGGTTTTCGATGGGCGTGCCCGTCAGGGCAAAGCGCACGCCGGCAGGCAGGCGCTTGGCGGCGCGCGCCACCTGCGTGAGCGGATTTTTAATGTACTGTGCCTCATCGAGCACCACGCGGGCAAAATCCCGCTCGACGTACTCGTCGATATCGCGCCGCATAAGGTCATACGACGTCACGACCACGCTATGCTCGGCCACGCCGGCGATCTGCACGCGGCGTTGAGCCTTGGCGCCCACAATGGCGCACACATCGAGCGACGGGGCAAAGCGCTCCAGCTCGGCAGTCCAGTTGTACACGAGTGAGGCCGGGCATACCACGAGCGTGGGCTTGGTGTCCCCCGCCTCCACGCGCGCCAGAATATGCGCAATCATCTGGAGCGTTTTGCCCAGGCCCATGTCGTCGGCCAAGATGCCGCCAAGGCCCAGGTGTTCGAGCGAGCCGAGCCACTGGTATCCGTCGACCTGGTAGCCGCGCATCGTTGCCTTGAGCGATGCCGGCACCGTAAAGTCCATCTTGCCGAGCGTGTCCAGGCGCTCGACGGTACGGCGGAACGCAGCGTCGCGATCGGCCTCGAGCGCCGGCGTGCGTGCGAGCATGCTGTCGACGAACAGGGTGCTCGACGCGGGAAGCGACACGCCGTCGAGCAGGTCGACGGCATCGACACCCAGGTCCTCGGCAAGGCCAAACGCGGCGCGCGCCCCCTCGTCCAGGCGAATGATGTCGCCGGACGTAAGGCGCGCAAACGTTTGATGGCGCTTGTACGAATCGAGATAGACGGCAAGGTCCGCGGCCGAAAGCCCGCTCGCGCCCAGCTCGACATCGAGCAGATTGCTCTTAACGGTCGCACGAACCGAGAGCTTGGGCGCGGGGCGGACCGAGATCTGGCGCAGACGGTCGCTGAGCATGATCTCACCCAGTTCGGACAGGGCAGACAGGCCCTCGGTCAGCAGGCAGAACAAGCGGGCGTCATCGCGCTCCTCAAACGCCAGGCCGCGCTCGTAGAAATCGAAGTACAGGGCCGCCGTATCCATAACGCGAAACTCCGCCACCTCGTCGCGGGGCGGCACACCGGGGCGCTGCTCTTCGAAGGGGCTGCCCGGAGCGCCCAGGCTAAAGAGATCCGCCGACCAATCGCCGTAGGTAACCGTAATTTTGCAGGTCACGAGCCCATCGTCGACGCCGATCGCCATAGCAAAGCTCGGCTCGGGTGCCACGGTATCGAGCGCGGCGGGCGCGGTGAGGTCGGTGTAGTCGCGCAAAATGGGCAGCGCCATACGGCAGAACTCACCCACCTGCTCGGCGGCAATATGGGCGGGCGTGCGGCACGGCAGCAAGCGCGACAAAAAAGGTGCGGCATGCTGAGCAAATGCAGCGTCGGTACGGCGCGCGCGGCGCGTGTCAACCAAGTAGGCGGCATCGCCCGACGCAAAGCAGTACATATCGGCGGGCAGGCGCAGGTCATAGCTACCACCAGCCGCCGGCGCGATTTTGGCGGCAAGCAGCGGTGGGCGCTTAGCGGATGCCTCGTCCTCCCCTTGCGGAGACAGCTCAACCGCCACGTCGTAGGTGCGATGCGTCGTCATCCCCCGCGACCAGGCGGGCTCAAAGGAGATGGTCTGGCCGCGCAGCAGGTCCAGCACATATACGATGCTATGCTCGGACAGCGGCAACTGACGCTCGGCAACAAAACCACTGCGGGCAAAGTCGTACGACGCCGAACGCGAGCTTGTGATGTCATCGAGATAGGCAACTGTCGTCACAACAAGGTTGAGCAGCTTTGCCGATGTTTCGTCAAAGGCCTCAGGTGAATGGACAAACGTGAGCTTCTTGCCATAGGAGAACGTGCCGCCGCGCACGTAGGCATCGGCCATGCCGTCGATGTCCTTGACCACGTAGGAGACCGATCCACAGCGAATGCGGAACTCGAGCGCCCAGCTAAAGCGGTCAGCGAACAGCGGATTGTAGTACGGCACCAACGAGGGCTCCAACGCCGCTTTGGGGGCGTCGGGATCAACGGCACCGGCAAGCTTGCGGCGCATGCTCGCCAGCTCATCCATGCGCGCGTCCGAAAGATCGGAAAGCGCCGCCACAAGGCTCGGGCTCGTGGGGACGGGCGCCGGGAAGGGAAAGTTGGGGTTGACGGCCGGCGCGGCGGACGCGGTGCGCGCGGGCTGTTTCGGCTGCGCCGTAAACGTGCGGACCGGCGTGCGCAAACCTTCGACGGGCTCGGCGCCGCTGGCATCCAAATACGCCAGAGCCGTGGCAATAGCGTGCTTGCACATACCGGGGTAACGATAGGCGGCGGGGCAATCGCAGTCGTAGTCGATCACCTCGTGCTCGTCCATGTCGAGCGCCACGTGCGTCTTGTACAGGTCGCCGCGCGAGCCGCGCACCGACCCCTCAATCGTCACGTTTTTGGAGAAGCGCGAGCCGCTGTCCTCAATCGACAGCACGGCACCGTTGAGCATGAGCGAACGCCCCTTCATAAAGGTGCCGCTCAACGCCGCCTCTTTGCGAAGCGCCTGCACAAACGTCCCCTGCGCCATCACTTCCTCCAATCTCACCCGGGGTAGCTTAGATCACCGTCACGCGGCCCTGGTTACCCACAATGGCCTTGGCCTCGGCCAGCAGCGGAATCGAACGCGCGTTGACCTTGGCAGGTACCTCGGCACGCAGCACGCGCCCGTCCACCTGCTCGATAAAGATCTCCACACGGTCGCCGCCCGGGTTAGCGGTGAGCACCGTGGCCAGGCGCGCCATATTGCCCTGGCTAAAGCGGCTGTTGGGCACCATGACCTCAAACACCTTGGGCTTGTTGTTCTCCTCGTTGAGCTCGAGCGGCACGATCTCCTGCGCGATGATCTGGTCGCCGCGGTCCGAGCGCTCGAGCTTGCCCTTAATGCGCACAAAGGCATCGGACAGCTGCGCGCCGGTCTCGGGATCGACCTCGCCGTACAGGTACCCCTCGGCCTCTTTATAGGTCTTGGGGAACACGACGACGGTGGCCTCGCCTTCCATGTCCTCGAGCTGCACGATGCCCATGGGGTCACCGTTTTTGGTCACGCGCTTGGACACGCTCGAGACCATGCCGGCCCACCACAGCGCCTTGCCCTCGGGAATTTCCTGGTTGATGGTGCCGCCCGTAGGATTCTGAACTTCGTAGCCGGTATCGATCTGCGAGAACGAGAAGTCGCGCGCCTTGGCTAGTGCATACTCAAACGGGCGCAGCGGGTGGTCCGAGACATAGATGCCCAGAACCTCTTTCTCCTGGCTCAGCTTGAGGTGTCGGTCCCATTCCTGGCCGTCCGGATCGGGCACGCTGACCTCGAAGCCCGAGCCCTCAACGTCGCCAAACATATCGAAGAACGACGTCTGCCCGCTCGCGCGATCCTTCTGGCGCTTTACCGCGGCATCGATGATGTTCTCGGGGTTGTTCTTGTCCACAAAGTGCATCATCTGACGACGCGGATACCCCGTGGAGTCGAAGGCGCCTGCCTTGATCAGCGATTCGATTACGCGACGGTTGGCCTGGCTCGAGTCCACGCGCTCGACAAAGTCGTGCAGCGTCTTAAACGGGCCGCCCGCCTCGCGCTCGGCGATAATCGCCTGTGCCACACCGGTGCCCACGCCGCGGATGCCGGCCAGACCAAAGCGCACGCCCTCCTTGGTAGCCGTGAACTCGGTACCCGACTCGTTGACATCTGGCGACAGCACGGGGATGCCGTCGTGACGGCATGCCGAGACGTAGTGCACGATCTTGTCGGTCTTGCCCGTATAGGACGTCAGAACGGCCGCCATGTACTCGTGCGGATAGTGCGCCTTGAGCCACGCCGTCTGCATAACCAGGATGGCGTAGCCGGCGGAGTGCGACTTGTTAAAGGCGTAAGATGCGAACTCGAGAACATCGTCCCAAATCTTCTGGGCGACCTCGCGCGTGTAGTTGTTCTTGATAGCGCCGTTCATCCAGTGGTCGTAGGTGGTCTCGTCCGAGCCATCCTCCCAGTGCAGCACCGTCGACGTGAGCAGCTTGATCTTTTTCTTAGCCACGGGCTTACGGATACGCGAGTCCGATTCGCCCTTGGAGAAGCCGCACATCTCGACGGAGATGAGCATAACCTGCTCCTGGTAGACCATGGTGCCGTAGGTTTCGCCCAGGATGTCGTCCAGGCGGTCGTCGTAGGAGACCGCCGGCTCCTTGCCGTTCATACGGTTGATGTAGGACGAAACCATGCCGGCGCCCAGCGGGCCCGGGCGGTACAGGGCGATCAATGCTACGACGTGCTTGTACTCGGTGGGCTTCATGTTCTTGATCGTGGCCGTCATGCCGGCGGACTCGACTTGGAAGACGCCGGCGGTGTGGCCGGAACCCATGAGCTTAAAGATCTCGGGGTCGTCAAAGGGAATCTCTTCCTCTTTGATGTCGATGCCGAAGTTCTTTTTGATGTTTGCCTTGGCCTTGGAGATAACAGTCAGCGTGCGCAGGCCCAAGAAGTCCATCTTGAGCAAGCCCATGTCGGCAACGGTATGGCCCTCGTACTGGGTAATCTCGACGCCGCCCTTGGTGTCGAGCTTGGTGGGCACGTGCTCGTTGACGGGGTCGCGGCAGATCAGAACGGCGCACGCGTGCACGCCCTCGCCACGGGTGAGGCCCTCGATTGAGAGCGCCGTGTCGATGATGCGGCGGGCGTCGTCGTCCTTTTTATATGCCTCGGCAAAATCGGGGTTAAACAGGTCCTCTTTGCCGGGTTGCTTTTCGAGCACCTGCTTGAGCTTGACCTTGGGGTCGCTCGAGACCATCTTGGACAGGCGCTGGCCCATGTAGACCGGGTAGTCCAGGACGCGAGCGGCGTCGTTGATGGCCTGCTTGGCCTTAATGGTCGAGTAGGTGATGACGTGGGTGACCTTCTCGGGGCCGTAGAGCTGGCGAACGTGCTCCACGACCTCGAGGCGCCGCTCATCGTCGAAGTCCATATCGATATCGGGCATCTCGGTACGCTGCGGGGACAGGAACCTCTCGAACATCAGGCCGTTCTCGAGCGGATCGAACGCGGTGATGTTCATGGCGTAGGCGACGATAGCGCCGGCGGCCGAACCACGGCCGGGGCCGACGCCGATACCGTTGTCCTTGGCCCATTGCACGTACTCGGCGACGATCAAGAAGTAGGCGGCAAAGCCCTTGTCGCAAATGACCTTGTATTCGTACTCAAAGCGCTCTTTGATGTTGACGCCACCGATCTCGCGCGTGGCCCAGTCGTCACCATAGTGCTGGCGCAGGCCCTTCTCGCACTCGCGGCGGAACTGGCTCTCGTGTGTCTCGCCGGGGTCGAGCAGCGGGAAGCGCGGCAGGATGATGGAGTCCCAGTCCAGCTCTACGTAGCACTTGTCGGCGATCTCGAGCGTGTTGTCGCAGGCCTCGGGGCAATACGGGAACATCGCCCGCATCTCCTCCTCGGTCTTCATGTAAAACTCCGAGCCAGTCATGCGCATGCGGTTGGGGTCGTCGACCTTGGCGTTCATGCCGATGCACATGATGACGTCCTGCACGGGCGCGTCCTCGCGGCGCAGGTAGTGGAAGTCGTTAGTGGCGATGACCTTGACGCCCACCTGCTTGGCGATATCGATGAGTGTACGGTCCATCTGCTCGTCGGTCAGGCCGTTATCGGTGGTGATGCCGTGTTCCTGGATCTCGATATAAAAGTCGCCGGGTTCGAAGGTATCGCGGAAGGTCTCGGCCCACTTGATGGCGCCTTCCATGTCACCGCGGTCGATGTACTTGGGGATGATGCCGGCGATACAGGCGCTCGTGCAGATCATACCCTTGGCGTGGCGGCGCAGGTTGTCGAGCGTCACGCGCGGCTTGTAGTAAAAGCCCTGCACGGCGGCCTCGGAGACCGTCTGCATCAGGTTGACGTAGCCCTCCTGGTCCTTGGCCAGAAGAATCATGTGGTAGAGCTCGGGCTTATGGTCGCGGGCGAGCGTCTCGTCCGGCGTAAAGTAGACCTCGCAGCCAAAGATGGGCTTGATGACCAGAGGCGGCTTGAGCTCGTCGATATTGCCCTTCTCGTCCCACATGGCCATGTCCTTCACATACTGGGCATGCTCGCGCGGGTTTTCCTCGGGATCGGGCTCCACCAGCTCGTCGCGGCGGTCCTTTTCCAAGAAGGCCTTGTCGTGACTCCAGGTTTTGTACTCGGGCGTGTTGTGGTTAACGGCGTCGCAAGCCAGCGCCAGGTCGGGCACGCCATACATGTAGCCGTGGTCGGTAATGGCGACGGCGGGCATGCCCAGCTCTACGGCGCGATTGACCATATCCTGGATACGGGTTGCGCCGTCGAGCATGGAGAAAACGGTGTGGTTGTGCAGATGGACGAATGCCATGTGATGAGCTCCGATGCGGGTTCGTGTTCTGACTGAACGATTTTACCGCACGGCACGGACAGCACCCGAACCTAGCCAAACCAACACGGGTAGTCAATTTGGGACCTTCAAAAAGGGGAATGAGGGCATCCAGATATATCGAGTATTACTGGAACCCCGGCGATGCGCGGAATGATTTGTGACGAATAGTCATGTCCATCAAGAAGGCTCGACGCTTCGGATAGCTCGTCAATCGATATATCAATTCTTGGAGACCTGTATTCCAACCATTTTTAATGAAACAACGGCGGTAATTGCTATCGCGATTGCACCAATAATACCGAGCGCTATCTGAATGGGATATAACCCCAACACATGTCCAAATATGGAGAAAAACACTGCAGAAAAGAGAGCCCTTACCAGAGACGCGACGGAAAGGATCGTCGCGCGGAGATCGTCCGCTATCGCGTCTTGGATTAAGTTTTCCGAAGTGATGTACACCACTTCTGGGAGAAAACAAAGCACCATGCTAAGGCCAAACAAACACAGCGGATTTGAAGCGAACCACGGAAGAATCATGAAAAGGCCAGCCTCGATTAGCATCGAGCCGAGCATGGTATTTCTTTTCCCGAAACGCAATGAGAAGAAATCTGCTGCAATGTAGGCCGTCGCATTTACTGCATAGGATGCACCGAAAAAGATTCCTATTATGGAGACAGGAGCATCAAATGCGTCGAATACCAACTGATTCAAGTTGTAATAACTCCCATAGAATCCATCGAGCATGCTTGTGCCGATTAGAAGAAGCAACACCGCAAAAGCGGATTCTCCAACGCACCAGGTTTCGCGTCTGAAGATCTTGGCTACGTCAAACCTTTCCTCCCCAGAGTTTTTGGAATGGGTCGTTTCCATCCTCTCAATGGGATACAGAAGGAAAAGCTGCAGGAGATAGAAAACGGAAACGCATACGTAGAGGGCACTCCAAGATACTTGGGCAATGAATGATCCAAGCACGATTGCCACTCCCGTCGCGATTGATTGCGCGGCAAGCAGCCGAGCGTTGATGGTGAGGAAGCGCTCTCCTTGACCGGCATTTCGGGCAATTTCATATAAAAGTGCTTGTTCGGATCCCGATTGAAGGGAGTAGGCGAGTGCCTCAACAAGGGAAAGCGCGACGAGAAAGGGGCCTGAGAGCAACAGCATGCCAGCCGTATGGAAGAAAAGCAGCAGCACGCCCACTTGAATCGAAAACTTCTTTCCAAAGAAATCGCCTATCAGCCCTGTTGGCAGCTCGAGGACGACCGTTGCAATGTTAAACAGGGCTTGATAAAGCGCGATTTCCGTGACAGGCATTCCTTTCTCCGCAAGGAAAAGTAGAAACACTCCCCGATTTAAAACAAATCCCGCGAGAACGAAAAAGGCGGAATAGATGTGCAGTTGCGTAGCGGCATTCTTATTCATTTGGCACTTCCATCAACTAATATTGTCGGGCCGCTCGCTACTGACTCGAAGCCTGAAGTGTTCACAGTTGATGTGAAGAGCGGTAAAGCTTTTGCACAGGGTATCAATGGAATACATCCGAAGCGTTTTCGGCAGTATCATCGGCGAAGGCGGGATTAGCCTTTACGCGGCGCTCACCCTCGATGTATTTGACGATTTGATCAATCGTCTGGTTGGCGTGGCTCTTGAGCTTGCGCTCGTAGAAGAAGAGGCCGAGCTTGCCGCGCATGCCAGACGTGTTGCCACCCGCACCCTGAAAATCCTCGGTATAGGTGAGCTCGCAAGCACCATCGCCAGCAGGTGCAGTCTCATAGCGCATAGTATTGATGCCCGCCGCATACTGAAAACGGACCTCATAGAGACACGGGTAGTCAAAGTGCTTGATTTTAACCTTGATCGCCGTGCCCTTGGCCTTGCCTTTTGCGGACTGGGCGCGCTTCTCGTACTTATAGCCGTTGAGCTTGTTGCGGCTGGGACGCTTGCCCGTGGCGTTCTCGATATCCTGCATGATGGACCCCGCCAGAGCGTCAAAAAGCTCCTCCGGCGTCACCTTAAGCGTTTTGGTGAGCTGCATGATGGCTCCTTATTCGTTTGAACCGTTCGAGCCATTGTACCGCCCCAGGCTCTCCCATGCGTTGCGGTGAAATGCGGACTGTTTGGCGGCTTTTTTGGCCAAAACAGTCCGCATTCCACCGCAAGTTATTGAGGGCTAGAGGCTGTAGGTGACCACCTGAGGCTCGCACGGGTTGGCGGGGTCGACTTGCTCCACGCGGACGAACTTGACGGTCACGGCCTCAAAGCCCGCCTTATGCAGAACATCGGCGTAGACGCGCGCCTGCAGGGCGTGCTTCTCCCGCAGCTGTTCCGGCGTCTCGTCCGGTGTGCCGCCCGTCTTGTAGTCGATGACCAGCGCGCGTGACGAATCCGCCGGGTTCGTCGCCAGTGCATCAATGGCGCCCTCGGCATGGGCACCGTAGCGGGCGATGTCCTCGTCCTCGCAGCCCAGCGAGAAGAACGGCACCTCGGCACGGATGCACGGCCAGGCAAGCAGCTCGGCACGGACCGCCGACTTGAGCCAGCGGTCCAGGGCAACGTCGAAGCGCTCGCGCTGCTCCGGCGTCAGGTGCCACAGGCGCGTCAGCGCATCGGCACGCTCAGCGGGCAGCGCATCGGCACCCATCTCGATCAGCCACTGGCAGGCGGCATGGAACGCCGAGCCCAGCGCCATGGGGTTGCCGGCGGGCTCGACAGCAGCCACGTCTGCATCGGCCATCTCCGAGCCATCCGACTCTGCATCATCGCCTGCCTCGTCCATGGGAACACGAGTCTCGGCGGCACGGTCTTCCGTCTCGGCATGCAGCGCCGCGGCAATTGACGAGTAACTGTACGAATCGCGCGCCGGATACGGGCAGGTGCCCATGCGCACGCCCACCGCCTGGGGATACACGAGCTCAAACGCATCGGGCTCGGGGTCGGCAGGACCGGGCACAGTTGAGTGCGCAGCATTATCGGCGGCATCGGCATCGCCGCGGACAAGCCTGCCCTCGGCATCCAGAGAAGCATTGGCCTCAAACGACTGCTCGCCAAAAGCAAAGTCAGCCAGCGAGATGAGCTCGTAGTCGCCCGGCTGGGAGTTGTCGAACACCAAACGGTCGGCATCGAGCTGCGGCATGTCCAGGCCGTCCGTCGGCAGAATACGACGCAGCACGTCGTAGGTCAGATCGGTCTCGACGTCGAAGGTCGGCGCCGTCACCTTGCCACGGCTCACGCCGGCATCCATCGCCAGAATGACCAGCTCGCGCGCACGCGTCATGGCAACATAGAGCAAGCGGGCCCGCTCCTCGAGCGAAAGCTGCAGGTCGTCGTCGCGCAGGCGGGCAAATGCCTCGGCGGGAGAGCCCGTCGCACAGACGTCCTCCATGAGCTCTGGCGGCAGCCACAACGACGTGCCCTTGCCCTTAAACGCATGCTCAAACTGCTTTTTGACGTCGTCGCCCTTCACAAAGGTTCCGTCGGCGAGCTTAACGCCGTCGAAGCGTGCCGGCAGCGCCACGATCTGCGCTCCGCCCTCGACGCGACCCATCTGTGCCGCACCCGAGGACTTACGCACGCCAAAACACTCGGCAACCGCTACGACCGGATACTCCAGACCCTTGGACGCATGCACCGTCATGATGCGTACCGCGCCGTCGCCCTCCTCGTTGAGCGCGCCCGGGGCCTCCTTGCCCGCCAAGAAGCGGTCGAAGGCAAGCGCAATGGAACGCGGCGAGTTACCGAACTCGGCCTCCGCCTCGGCCACGGCATCGAGCGCCTTAAGCACGTTGGCGGCAATGGCCTTGCCCTCGGGACCACGCTGTGCCAGACGCACAAACCAGCCGGAAGCGTTGACAGTATCGCGCGCGATGGCGGCGAACGAATCGCGGCCCACGCGACGAAGCGCATACCGCAGCACCTCGCGGGCGCGCGTCACGAGCGGCAAGTCTTGCAAACCCGGCACATCGGAATCGCTCATGATGCCCACGTCGATGTTGCGGCGCGAGGTCTCCCCCGTCTGGTCGTCCAGCTTGGTCGCCAGCGCCAGGAACTCCTGGGCGCCGAGCGCAAACATCGGCGAGGCGAGCAGTGGCATAAGGCCCTGCGCCGTATCGGCCGGATTGGCGAGTGCGCAGACCAGGGCACGCACCGTCTGCACCTCGGCTGCCTGGGCAAAGACCGAGCCGCCTGCGATCACGCAGTCGAGCCCCTGGTCGCGGAAGGCCTGCGCATAGACATCGGCGTTGGTCATGCGGCCCAGCAGCAGGACCATGCTGCCCTGGGGCTGGCCCGCTTTAACGAGTGCTTGGAATCGCTCCGCAATCGCACGAGCTTTCGCCTGCGTTCGCTCCTGCGTACTGCCACCGGCAACGAAGATCGCCTGGCGGCGCGATGCCTTCGCCTTGAGCTTGTCCTCGCGTTCGTCGCTCGGTTCAAGATCCAAGAACCCCTGCATCAAACCACCGGTGTCGCCGTCAAAGACGCGCGCCACATAGCGCAGCACCTCGTCGTGGCTGCGGAAGTTGCGTACAAGCTTGACAAGCTCGCCGGCGGGGGCATCGGACGTGGCGACCGTCTCGGACGCCGTCGTCGAACCCACCTTGCGCTCCTGGCGACGGAACACCTCGACCTCGGCACCACGGAAGCGGTAGATCGACTGCTGTGCATCGCCCACGGTACACAGCGCACGCTCACCCGCGCCGGTCAGGTAACGGATCAGGTCGACCTGCATCTGGTCGGTATCCTGGAACTCGTCGATCATGACCATCTTAAAGCGGCCCTCATAGGCCGCTCGAATAGCCGGGTAGTCGCGCAGCGCCTCGTACGCCATACGCAGTAGGTCGTTGTTATCGAGCGCGGACTGGCCGGCCTTCAGCGCGCGATACTCAGCCTCCACGGAACGGGCCAGGCCCACCAGCGCATCGAGCGCGGGACCACCGCAGGCCAGCACGATATTGATAAACGCATCGGCAGCCTCGGCCTTGAGTAGCTCCACCTGCTCCTTAGAAAACGCCTTGCTCGCCCGAGGCATGCTGCACGACATCATGAGTCGCGCCGCATCCTCCATGGTTTTGCCGCTCGCCTCAAACGCGTCGATGGCGTCGAGTGCCACCTGCGCCTTTTCGGTCGCGGCCTTGCTCGCACCCAACGCCGCGCGATAGGCGTCGGCAAGCGCCGAGGTGTCAGCCTGGCCGCGCGCCACGCACACATCGTCCATGCCGCCCGGCAGCTGGCTCGATAGCTCCAGCAGGTCGCGCACCAGTCCTTTAATGGTGGTACCGGCGCCAAACGGCCCACCCTCGCCTGCCATGGGATACCAGGCGTAGAGGCTTTTAAGCGAAGCGGCGAGCTCGGGGGCGGCATCGGGCGCCGTCGCTCGGGCCAGCACATGCTCAACAGCCTGATCCATAAGCTCATCGGTATCGGTAAGCACCGTGAACTCGGGATCGATGCCCAGCTCCAACGCATGCGCGCGCAGGATGCGCGAACACATGCCGTGAATGGTCGAGATCCACGCATCGTCGACGGTCAGGGCCTCCTCGTCCATACCCTCTTCGATAAGCGCGCGACGCACGCGGTCGCGAATCTCGGCCGCGGCATCTTTGGTAAAGGTAATGGCGAGCACCTGATCCAGATGCTCGACAAACGGACCGGATTCGGGCGAGAGCGCATAGACGATGCGGCGCGTGAGGGTAAAGGTCTTGCCCGAGCCGGCACCTGCCGAGACAAACAGCGGGCGGTCGAGCGTTTTGACGACTTGCAGTTGTTGCGGCATCAAAGTCGAAAGATCCATGGTCTACACGTCCCTCCTTACAAACGTTCCTTCGTGGTTATACGAGCAGCGCGCATGCGCGGCCTGCGTCGACGCCGGGTCGACGGCGGCAACGTTGCCTGCCTCGAGCTCGCGCAGGCGCTCGGCGATGCCGTCCTCCACGCGATCGAGCAGGGCGTCGAAGTCCATGCTGCCGCCCTCGCCGGGAAAGCCCTTCTTAAGCCCCGGGATGCGGCCGTCACCACGCTCCTCCTCGAGCAGCTCGGCACTCGCGGCGCCTCGCAGCGCCGGTTTGCCGCCCTTGGTCGAAAAATAGAGCGCCGCACGGGCATCCAGATCCAGCGCCCGGCGCATGGCCTGCGCATAGATAAGCGTCTGGGTATGGGGCGGCAGCCACCGCGGGTCGTCGATGGCGGCCTCGCCCGATTCCTCGTCGCGCACCGTGGGGTCGGCGAGTTTAAACTCCTCAACGCCCGTGCGATGCTTGTAGTCGATTACCACGGCGCGATTCTCGGCATCCACATCCACGCGGTCGATGCGCCCGCCGAGCGGCCAGCCGGCATACTCGACCTGGAGCTCGTTGAACGCAAACTCCAGGTAGCGCGGCGCGAAGGGCGCGAGCGCCTCGGACTCGTAGGCAAGAACGCCCTCCAGCTGCGGCAAAATCTCGGCCACCTGGCGCTCCTCCACCGGGGAGAGCGGCACGAGCGGGCCCTCGGTACCGCGCTTGCCCGCATGCTCGGCCAAGGTCTCGTCAAAGACCTCGCGCAGCAGCTCCTTCGCGCGTGGCAGATTCATGGGTGTCACGCGCTCCATGCCCTCCTGGGGCAGACGGGCATGCAAGTGTTCCAGCACGTCGTGGACAAAGTTGCCCTTCTCCATATTGCCAAAGCCAGCGTCGATCGACTGGGGCTTCACGCGGTACGAGACGAACCAGCATAGCGGGCAGGTCGAATAGGCCTCGATCTGCGAGGCAGACGTCAGGCGCGGCACCAGCGGCGCATCCTCGCCCTCGCCATCGCGACGACGCAGGACCAGATACGGAATGGCTTCATCGCTCAGATGCTGGGGGGCTTCGCAGGTCACGCGCTCGCGCCTAAGACCTTCGCCTGCCGCGGGATCGAAGTCCCTTACGATATCGCCCTCACCCACACACTTCGCCTTGTCGGCGCCAACGGCCTTAGCGTCGTCAGCGGCCTTGTCGGCGTCAGCGGCCTTAGCATCGTTAGCGGCCTCGGCATGCGCCCGCAACTCGGTCCACACGGCCGCCGGATAGCACTCGCGCGCCTGACGATCGTGGGTCACACGGGCGAGCGTAACCGGACCACGCGACGCTTGTATCGCGCGGCCAAAGCGTGCGCGCAGCAAGGCCGCAGGCTCAAGCGTCACGTCCTCGCGACCGAGGCTCGCCGTCAGCGTGGTCAGCGGCCCCTCTTCGTGTGAGAGCGGATAGCTGTCCAGATCGACATCGGCAAACAGCACGGCATCGTAGCTGCCGGGGCGCAGAGCCGCCGCATCGGCAAGCGAAGCAAAGCGAACCTGGGCGCGTGGCGCACGGTCAACCTCGTAGGTCTCGTAATCGTAGGCGGCGCTACGCTTGTCCACCTTGGTTCGAATGTCATCGAGCACGGGCACGGTCGCGGCCTGCGACACGTTGAGCGCACGGGCGTCATTCATAAGGATGTCGATGACGTGGCGCAGCAGGGCCACCTCCGCCTGGCGACGGGCCTGACCGTCGAGACCGCCAAGTGCGCGATCGGGCAGTGCCTCGGCAACGGCAAGCATGGCCTTGAGCGCCGTCACGGGTTTGTCGCGCCACAGCGCCTGGAACACGTCCGAGATCACGCACGGCACGCTCTTAAACCAGTTCTCGTCGCTCGCCGTTTTACGCGCGCCCCTCACCTGGCCCTGCACGCTCTGCAGCAGGCTCTTGACGCCCGCAGTGGTCTTGCTGCGCGACAGTCGCATATTCTTGTCGAACGTGCGCGCGCTGGCGGCGTCGGCACCCGAAAGCGGGCTGTAAATCCAGTCGGTAAGCTCCGGAGCGGGCCACCACTCAGTCTTAGAAGCTGCCCCTTCGTCGGCGGCCTTCATACGCTCGATCAGGTTGGCGAGCGCCGTGAACTGCCTGCCCGCAATGGATTGGGAAAACGCCGTGAACTCGGCCGTCTCGGCAGCAACGTGGCGCGCCGCCAAACGAGCGGCAAGCTCGCCGAACAGCTGGGGTGCCCGGGCGGACACCACGAGTACGCGCACGGGATCGACGGGTGCGGAGGCGGCATCGTTGACCTTGGACTCCTTGCGCGCTTTCACCATCTTATCGATGACGTCCGCATAGACACGGGCACGGGCATGGGGCCCGGCGACTTCCACAAAGGCAGGACGTACGACGGACTTTGGAGCAATCGCGGGAGCGCCGGCATCCTCGTCCAGCGGCGCGATCTCAAACAGCACACCGCGGACATCAAATGCCGCGGCAAGCTCCTCGCGCATCGCCGCTTGCTCGCGGGCAAGCAGCACGACAACCTCTCCCCCGTTGTTTGCCACGGCGGACAGCAGCTCGAGCAGGCTATACGTAAATGACGTGACGCCGCGCACGCAAACGGCGCGGGCGCACCCCGGCAGGTTGTCGGCCAAAGCGCCGGCCATAATGTCAGCCGCCTCGCAGGGCTCGACCATATCTCGACGGTCCAAACCGCGCGCATAGGCGCACAAAAGTTCAAACACGCGAGCCTCGGCGTCGCTTCTGGGCTTGGGCTTGCAAACGTTGTCGCAGCAACGCTCGGCACCTGTCCCTGCCACACCCGGCAGCACATCGCGAGCCATACGCGCGAGCATACGCACCGTGCCCTGGCTGCGCGAAAGCGGCTGCAGGTCGGCGTCGTCGAGACGCGCTACCATGTCCGAAAACAGCATCTGGCGCTGCAGGTTGTCGACGAAACCGCGCCCGTCGCCCAAAAGCTCCCAAAGCGAGCGAAGCCACGATGTAGGCGTCTTGTAGTCAATACCCAGCGAAACGCCGGCTTCCGCCGCATCATGACGGCACAGGTCGAGCTCGGCAAACGTTGGCGCCAGCAGCACGGCACGCCCGTGGCGGGCAATAAGGTCGGCAAGCAGCGCCGCCTCGGCATCGCTCAAATCCGCGCCGGCGTTGGTGGTATAGATTCGAACAGGCATGGTCCTCCACTCAAACCGTTCGCAATATTCAATGCTTCCATCCTACCCGCCCACGCGGACAGATTGCTACCTCAGCTCCATGTTTTGGTGCAAAGCAACCTGACCCCAACGCACCAGCCGATTGCGGGCATATAAAAACCGCCCCCGAAGGGACGGTTCTGCACAATTCGTTTGTTGTCGCTGGCCTACTCGCCATCCTCCAGCTTGATGAGGATCTTGCGATAGCCGCCATACTCGCCGTTCAGCGCCTTTGAAACGCGGCTCACCGTAGTGGACGAAGCGCCGGTGCGGGCCTGAACCTCAACATAAGGCTCGCCCTCATCCAGATAGCGCGCAACCTGCAGACGTTGCGAAAGATCGCAGATCTCGCGCGGCGTGCAGATATCGGTCAAAAACGCTTGGATATCCTTCTCGTCATCCAAAAGACTAAATGCGTGGACCAGCTGCTTGACATCAGGCTTGTCAAACATGTTCTCGATATTCATCGATCACCGCCAAACCCGCCATAAGGCATCGAAGTTGATACTGACATCGGGCATCGTTCGCCCGTTCTATGCAATAGGGCAACGCCTGTGGCTTTTGCCCGTAGCAGTTTAGCACACCACCAAACTAAAGCGACAAAACTCTCTGCCAGCGGCGCGTTTTCTAGGACGAACGCCGTTTTGAAACCGAATGCGCACGCAAGCTCCACGAATATCTGAGACAATGGGCGCCCAAACAGAGCCGTGCCCGAGCATCTGTCCGAGTTGCAAAGGCATGTGCCTCTCACGCTCCCTCACCACGCCATGCGCAAGAAAGGATTCACACCATGCGCTTTATGCTCAACTGGCTTTTGACCTCAATCGCCATCGCGATCGCAACGTTTCTCGTCCCCGGCATTCAGCCCTTCGGCATGGCCGACGCCTGGGTCTGCTTTGCCTTCGTGGGACTGTTCCTGAACATCGTCGATTCGCTCGTCAAGCCGTTCCTGACGGTTATCTCGCTGCCGCTCACGATCATTACGCTGGGTATTTTTCAGCTCGTAGTCAACAGCTTTATGCTCGAGCTGGCCAGCTATCTGTCGGTCAATCTGCTGGGCGCGGGCATCTCCATCGCCAGCTTTGGATCGGCCTTTATGGGCAGCATCCTGGTGTCCATCATGCGCAGCATCCTCGACAGCATCGCCGAGGGCTAAAACGGCCATTCCGGCCGCGCCCGTCTCAACAGCCCAAAACGAAGGCCGCCCATCACAAAAATGGGCGGCCTTCTTATTTGCCAAGTCTCAAAGGGCGAGAGAATCTGCCATTTCCACCCCGTCCCCAAATGGCAGGTGGGCTAGATCACGTAGTCGTAGCCTTCGTTGGGAGCGACAAGTTGATCGAGCGTCACACCGTCGAGGTAGTCGTTGATAAGCTTGTCCAGGTTCTTCCACACGTCGAGCGTGGGGCACTCGTCAGAGCGCGAACAACCCTTGCAGTCGCCATCCAGGCAGGCGACCGGCGCCAGGCTGCCCTCGGTCAGGCGCAAGATCTCGCCCACCGTGTACTGCTCGGGCGGGCGCGTGAGCACATAGCCGCCGCCCTTGCCGCGCATGCCCGAGAGCATGTTGGCGCGCACGAGCGTAGCCAGAATATTCTCGAGGTACTTCTCCGAAATACCCTGACGCGCCGCAATCTCTTTAAGCGGGATACGGCCTGTCGCCTGGTGCTCGGCCAGGTCGACCATAACGCGCAGGGCATATCTGCCCTTTGTGGAAACCAACATATATATAGCTGCCTTTCGGTCTTTTAATTCGTAGAAATTCTAGCCGAAAAATTGGTTTTGAAAATACCTATTCCCGTCAAGCTGGTTAATCGCCTCGTAATAATCTTCTATTTCCTATTGCGTTACTAGGCTTTACTGTCTACTATGCTTGCCAACAGCAAAAAGAACAACCCATAAGGTTTGTGGGTTTGCTGCTACACACACCGTGAAACCACACGGTATCCAGTCATTTGAACACTTTGGAGGTTCACCATGAGCAATGTTTACACGTCCATCGATCAGCTTATCGGCCACACCCCGCTTCTGGAGCTCACTCACTTTGAGGCCGATGAGGGCCTCAAGGCCCGCGTGCTCGTCAAGCTGGAATACTTCAACCCCGCCGGGTCCGTCAAAGACCGCGTCGCCAAGAACATGATCGACGAGGCCGAGAAGGCAGGCAAGCTCGTACGCGGCGGCGACTACACCATCATCGAGCCCACGAGCGGCAATACCGGCGTCGGCATCGCCTCGGTGGCGGCGGCTCGCGGTTACAAGGTGATCATCACCATGCCCGAGACCATGTCCGTCGAGCGTCGCAAGCTGATGCAGGCATATGGCGCACAGCTCGTGCTCACCGACGGATCCAAGGGCATGAAGGGCGCCATCGCCAAGGCCGAGGAGCTGCAGAAGGAGACTCCTAACAGCATTATCGCCGGCCAGTTCGTGAACCCCGCGAACCCCGCCATCCACAAGGCCACGACCGGCCCCGAGATCTGGGACGACACCGACGGCAAGGTCGACATCTTCGTCGCCGGCGTCGGCACCGGCGGCACCGTGACCGGCGTGGGCGAGTTCCTCAAGGAGCAGAACCCCGAAATTCAGGTTGTCGCCGTCGAGCCCGCCACCTCCCCAGTGCTCTCCAAGGGCCAGGCCGGCCCGCACAAGATCCAGGGTATCGGTGCCGGCTTTGTGCCCGACGTCCTCGACACCCAGGTCTACGACGAGATCATCCCCGTCGAGAACGACGACGCCTTTGCCACCGGCCGCGCCGTGGGCCACAAGGAGGGCGTGCTCGTGGGCATTTCGTCCGGTGCCGCCGTGTGGGCCGCACTGCAGCTGGCCAAGCGCCCCGAGAACGAGGGCAAGACCATCGTGGCCCTGCTTGCCGACACCGGCGAGCGCTACCTGTCCACGGCACTCTTCCAGGACTAGGGCCCGTCGCCCATGGGTTGAGCCCAGGGCGAACCGGTCTCCCCTCTCCCGGCAGTCTGAGCCCATCCCATCAGGGTGTCCCACGAGACGTCCGAACTTGCTACAATGTCTGCGGCGCGGAACCAGCCTCCCGCGCCGCTTTTCTTTTTTGGCCACATGCCACCAAGGAGAACCTCCCCATGCACAACAAGCGCGTGCTCGTCGCCATGAGCGGCGGCGTCGATTCCAGCGTGACTGCGTACCTGCTCAAAAGCCAGGGCTACGAATGCGTCGGCGCCACCATGCGCCTCACCTGTCCCGCGCCCGATCCCGTCACGGGCATAAATAAGGTCGACCGCGACATCGCTGATGCAAAGGCCGTCGCCGAGCGCCTGGGGATACCCCACCATGTGCTCGACCTACAGCAGACCTTCGACTGCAATGTTATCGAGCGCTTCGTGACCGCCTACCAGGAAGGGCTGACACCCAACCCGTGCATCATCTGCAACCGCCATATTAAATTTGGTGCGTTGCTGGATGCGGCGCTGGATATGGGCTGCGACTACATCGCCACAGGCCACTACGCAAAGACGAGCCAGGTGTCCGACGGAACCTGGCAGCTGCACCGCGGCGAGGACCCCAAGAAGGACCAAAGCTACTTTTTGTATTCGCTCACGCAAGAGCGTCTGGCACACACGATCTTTCCGCTGGCTGGGCTGGACAAAGAGCGCGACGTGCGCCGCATTGCCGCCGAGCAGGGCTTCATAAACGCCAAGAAGGCCGAGAGCGAGGATATCTGCTTCATCGCGGACGGCGACTACGCGGGCTATATCGAGCGCCGCTGCGGACATCCCGCTGCACCGGGCGACATTGTGTGGCGCGACGGCAGCGTGGTCGGACGCCATAACGGCGCGTTGCGCTATACCATCGGCCAGCGCAAGGGCTTGGGCGTCGCGATGGCGCATCCCGTGTATGTGACGGGCGTCGATGCCGCCAACAACACCGTGCATCTGGGCGAGGCCGAGGACCTAACGGCCACAGCACTCACGGCCGACGACTGGATCTGGAGCGCCCCTGCCGACCGCATGGAGGCAGAACTCGATGCCGGCGGCATTCGCGTGGGCGCCAAGTACCGTTACCGTCAGAAAGACCAAGCAGCGACCCTTACGCGCGGCGAAGACGGGCAAATGCTGCTGACTTTTGACGAGCCGCAGCGAGCCATCGCCCCCGGCCAGGCCGTTGTAGTCTACCACGGCGACATCGTCCTCGGCGGCGGCACGGTGACCGGCGCACTTAAGTAGCCCCATCCCCTTCATAAGTTGCGGTGAAATAGGGACTGTTTAAGCGTTTAAAACCGCCAAACAGTCCCTATTTCACCGCAAGTTAGAGAGGACAGCCTCGGTCGGTACTGCCGTGTCAGCCGAGGCCGCTGCATCGTTAGCGCTGGACGTAGGCGCGAACCAGCTCGAAAGTGTTGCGCACACCGTCGATGTGGCTGCGCTCGTAGTTGTGGCTCGCGTACACGCCGGGGCCGATCAGACCATGGCGAATGTCGTAGCCGGCCGAGAGCGTGGCCTCGACGTCGGAGCCGTAGTGCGGGTACACATCGATGGCGTAATCGAGCTCCAGCTCGCGCGCGATGTTGGACAGCGTGGTTACCAGGTCGTAGTTGTACGGACCGCCCGAATCCTTGGCGCAAATCGAAACCATGCGCTCGGTGCAGCCCAGGTCGTCACCCACGCAGCCCATGTCCACGCTGATCATCTCACGCGTGTCGGCCGGCACAAAGGCACCGCCGTGGCCGACCTCCTCGTACACGGTAAAGAGCAGCGACACCTTGCGCGAAAGCGACACCTCGCCGTCAGCAACGGAACGGGCCAGACCCAGCAGAATCGACGCCGACAGCTTGTCATCCAGGAAGCGGCTCTTGATGTAGCCGCTCTCCGTCACCGTGGTACGCGGATCCATAGCGATGATGTCGCCCGTCTGAATACCCAGCTCGAGCACATCGTCCTTGCTGTCAACGTTCTCGTCGAGCAGGATTTCCATGTTCTTCTCGATGGTCTTGACCGGCTCATCGGCCACATGCGCCGAAGGCTCGGTATTGAGGACCACACCCGTAAAGACTTTGCCATCGCGCGTGTAAACGGTGCAGTTCTCGCCATCGGCCGTAGACCACTGATGCCCGCCGAGCGTCGTGGGACGCAAGCGACCATTGTCCTTGATGGAACGCACCATGGCGCCCAGGGTATCGACATGGCTCGCCAGTACGAGCGGCCCACCCTCGCCACCAAGCTCAACCAACACGTTGCCCTTATTGGAACGCTCGGGCCCAAACCCCATATCGCGCAGGGTCTCCATCAGATAATCAGTCGCCGCACGGGTATAGCCCGTAGGCGAAGCAATCGAGGTAAGCGCCTTCAACTGGTCAGTAATATAGGAGAGCGTCTCCTCTAGAGAAGCATCAACATTAGAAGCCATATGCATCCTTCCAAGTAAAACTAAGACCGAGTCCCGATTTTAACCGTTCTGCACGTGCAATGCCCCAGGAGCCGAGCCGACTCCAGACGTCCCCACACCGGTTTTATGCACGCGCACGGTTTACAATCCAAATCTTGCATAGAAATATCGATATATGCATAAATATGAGGTATCAATTTCTCTCATCCTAGGGTACCCCACCTTGGACCGTGCAAAAAACGGAGTATTCAGCACCGTGGGCCCCAACGGCCCCATCACAAACGACATAACGATGTGGTTGCAGCAGTGTTGCAGGCCGGCGCAAACCAAAAACGCGGCGACAGCCATCTCCGCCCATCGATAGCCCGCCCACAAGTGCTGTCGATGGGCGCCGCGGGCCACTACGACCCATTCACAACGTTATGCATTTTTCAGAGCTTGCTGAATACTCCCAAAAATGCACGCTGGGAAGTGCACCACCTATCCGCAGCGGGCAGCATGCCTTGGTTTTGCCCATATCGGGGCATCGGCGCGGCACAAAAAGCCCCCGCCGCACGAAGTGCGCAGCGGGGGCTTCCGACATGTCCGAGGACGATTGTGGGGCTAACGGGCAGGGGCCCGCCGAACCAAGTTAGGCAGCCGGGCAGATCTTCTTGAAGAGCTCGATGACGTCGTCGAGCGTCGCCTCGCGCGGGTTACCCGGGAAGCAGGCGTCAGCCATGGCGTCCTTGGCCAGGACCTCGATCTCGTCAGCCTTCATGGCCTCGCAGACGTGCGGGATGTTCACGTCGGCAGAGAGCTGCTTGACGGCGGCGATGGCGGCGTCGGCGGCCTCGTCGGTGCTCATGCCCGTGGTGTCAACGCCCATGGCGACGGCAACCTTGGCCAGACGCTCGGCGCAAACCGGCTTGTTGAACTCCATGGCGATCGGCAGCAGCATGGCGCAAGCGACGCCGTGCGGGGTATCGTAGTGAGCGGACAGGGTGTGGGCCATGGCGTGATCGATGCCCAAGCCGACATTGGAGAAGCCCATGCCGGCGACATACTGGCCAAGAGCCATGCCCTCGCGGCCGGAGCCGGGCTGGCCGGACTTGGCCTCGGCGACGGAGTCGCGCAGGTTCTCGCTGATCAGCTTAATAGCCTCAAAGTGGAACATGTCGGAGAGCTCCCAAGCGCCCTTGGTGGTGTAGCCCTCGATGGCGTGGGTCAGGGCGTCCATGCCAGTGGAAGCGGTAAGGCCGGCGGGCATGGAAGCCATCATGTCGGGGTCGACGACGGCGACCTCGGGGGCGTCGTTGGTGTCGACGCACACGAACTTGCGGACCTTCTCGGGGTCGGTGATGACGTAGTTGATGGTCACCTCAGCAGCGGTACCGGCGGTCGTCGGCACGGCGATAGTGAACACGGCATGGTTCTTGGTGGGAGCAACGCCCTCGAGGCTGCGGACATCGGCGAACTCAGGGTTGTTGATGATGATGCCGATGGCCTTGGCGGTGTCCATGGAAGAGCCGCCACCGATGGTCACGATAGCGTCAGCCTCGGCGGCCTTGAAGGCCTCGACGCCGTCCTTGACGTTCTGGATGGTGGGGTTGGGCTTGATCTCGGAGTAGAGGCTCCAAGCGATGCCGGCGGCGTCGAGCTCGTCGGTCACCTTAGAGGTAACGCCAAACTTGACCAGGTCGGGATCAGAGCAGACGAAGATCTTCTTGTAGCCGCGACGCTGGAGCTCGCCGGGGATCTCCTTGATGGCGCCGGAACCATGATAAGAGATGGTATTGAGAACGAAACGATTAGCCATTGATAGCCTCCTATCGTGTGCGGGGCACCCATTACGCCCCGCGCTATGAGTCCCATCCTAACGCTTTTGTAACAAAAAACACGCGAGAACATCAAAAGTGTTAAAGCGTTTCAACATATGATGAAAAATAATGCGGCGAAGGGACAGCCCCTTTGCCGCATTCGGTTACTTTCGGCAGCCCTCTTTCCAAGCCTCGGCCGCAACCTTCCAGCGTAAGCGCAAGTCGCGCTCGCGGTCGATGAACATGATGGCAAACGCGACAAACAGCAGCAAGCTCGCCACGACGATGGCGTGCAGGCCCATGCGCTCAATGCACCAGTTGCCCAACACGGCGCCAAACACAAAGGTAAAGATCACGCCAAAGTACAGCAGGCCGTTTTCCAAAAAGCCGCGCCTGTGGGTGATGATGTAATCATCCACGTTTTGTAGCGCGTTGCGCAAGTTGCCGATGCACATGGTCGTAGCGATGCCGTGACCGTGGATCTTGCGGAAGCTCTCTACCTGCATACCGCAGGCAAACGAAGTGAGGCAGTTGGCGAGCAGGTTGTAACCGCCGCCCGGGATAAAGCTCACGCCCAGCAAGATAACGGCTTCAAAAAACACCGTCACCTGGCGCCAGTGAATCACACTGCCAAACCGCTCGTGAACCAGGTCGGCAAGCATAATACCCACAGCAAACGACACCACAGGGAAGAAGTAGCGCCCCGCCAGCGCCCAGTTGCCCTCCGAGATGCTCACGCCCACGAGCAGGATATTGCCCGTCTGCGCGTTTGCGAAAACATGATCGCGCCCAATGTACGAATAAACGTCCATAAAGCCACCGGCGAGCGCCAAGATGATGCCCAGCTCGATGGACTCCGATATCTGTTTGGCACGCTGCATCGTCGTGCATCCTCCTTGTTGACGACTCTCTCGTGCGTTGGCGGAAACATAGCCGCCGTTCATACTGTAACCCATTGACAACATGGCATGCGCGCGAGACGGGCTCCCCAACGCGCAGATACACAGTCTGGAAACAAACGGCACCCGCATCGATACGCCGATCCGCCAACCCATGTACTCCACCAGTCTTTTTAGCCCCGTCCCAAAAAGACTGGTTACAATTACGTGCAGCATACAAACACCGGGAGGGATCGTGGCAAAAAAGCCTCAGCACGCTCAGAACAACCAGCGCAGTCAGCAGGGCAAACAGGGCCAGCAGCAAAAGCGCGGCGGTAAGGCGCAGGCCACGGTCGCCCGCACCAAGCATTCCCAAGCGACGCCCGCCCGCCCCTGGCGTCCGGGCCGCGATAAGTTTCTCCCCGTCAGTCGCGCCGACATGGATGCGCGCGGCTGGGACCAGTGCGACTTTGTCTACATCTGCGGCGACGCCTACGTGGACCATCCCAGCTTTGGCATGGCCATCGTCAGCCGCGTGCTCGACGCGCACGGCTACAAAGTGGGCATTATCTGTCAGCCCGACTGGACCGACCCCGCCAGCATCACCGTGCTCGGCGAGCCGCGCCTGGGCTTTCTCGTCAGTGCCGGCAACATGGACTCCATGGTCAACCACTACTCGGTGACCAAGCATCGTCGCCACACCGATGCCTACACCCCTGGCGGTAAAGAGGGGCACCGCCCCAACCGCGCCGTCACGGTCTACGGCAACCTCATCCGCCAAACGTTCAAGGACGCGCCCATCATCATCGGCGGCATCGAGGCGAGCCTGCGTCGTCTGGCCCACTACGACTACTGGCAGGACAAGCTCAAGCGCTCGGTACTGCTCGACTCGGGCGCCGACATCCTCATCTACGGCATGGGCGAGCACGCGATCGTCGAGATCGCCGACGCGCTCGACGCGGGACTGCCCGTCGATCAGATCACCTATATCAACGGCACCGTCTACCGTACCAACTCGCTCGACGAGGTCTACGACTACGACCTGCTGCCCAGCTGGGACGACCTTGCTGCCGACAAGCTCAACTACGCCCGCAGCTTTAACGTGCAGCAGCAGAACATGGATCCCATCACCGGGCATCGCCTGGTAGAACCCTACCCCAACAGCGTCTATGTGGTGCAAAACCCGCCGTCGGCGACACTCACCACCGACGAGATGGACGAGGTCGCCGAACTCCCCTACGCACGCGATTGGCACCCCGACTACGACGCCGCGGGCGGCGTGCCGGCCTTTGCCGAGATCAAGTTTTCCATCAGCTCTAACCGCGGCTGCTTTGGCGAGTGCTCGTTTTGCGCGCTCACCTTCCACCAGGGCCGCGTGCTGCAGATGCGCAGCCACGACTCGATCATGCGCGAGGCCGAGCTGCTCACGCGCGATCCCGAGTTTAAGGGCTACATCAACGACGTTGGCGGACCGACGGCTAACTTTAGCCGCCCGGCCTGTGACAAGCAGCTCAAGCACGGCGTGTGCAAGAACAAGCGCTGCCTATGGCCGAGCGTGTGCAAGAACATGGTGGTCGACGAAAGCGGCTACACGCAGCTGTTGCGCGATCTGCGCCAGCTGCCGGGCGTCAAAAAGGTCTTCGTCCGCAGCGGCATCCGCTTTGACTACACCATGGCCGACGCCTCGGACGAGTTTTTGCGCGAGCTGTTGGAGCACCATGTCTCGGGCCAGCTACGCGTGGCACCCGAGCACGTGAGCGATGCGGTGCTCTCCGTAATGGGCAAACCGAGCCGCGCCGTCTACGATGCGTTCTGTCGTAAATTTGAACGCTTGAACCGCGAATACGGACTCAAGCAGTACGTAGTACCGTATCTGATCTCGAGCCACCCCGGCTCGACGATGAAGGAAGCGGTGGAGCTTGCCGAGGCTGTGCGCGACATGGGCTACATGCCCGAGCAGGTACAGGACTTCTACCCCACCCCGTCCACGATGAGCACCTGCATGTACTACACCGGCGTTGACCCGCGCACCATGCAGTCGATCTATGTGGCGCGCGACCCGCACGAGAAGGCTATGCAGCGCGCGCTCATCCAATATCGCAAGCCCGAGAACTACAAGCTCGTGCGCGAGGCACTGGAAAAGGCTGGCCGTCGCGATCTGATCGGCTACACCAAGCATTGCCTGATTCGCCCCGTGCCGCCACGCCCGGGCGAGACCTCTGCCGGCGGCGGGCATGGCACCGGCAAGAAGGGCGGCAAGGCCCACGGTGGCGCCGGCAAGGGCCCCAAGGGCAGCAAGGGGCACGGCGGCATGTCGCGTGCGCAGAACACCGCCGGCCGCAACCGTGCAGCTCAGGGGCGTCAGGGCGCCAACGGAGGCGGACGCCGCAATTAGGGCAGCGGTGCTGTCGCTATGCCCATCTCGCATGCGTGGCGCAGTGAGCGCATCGCCTCCACGAGGATGATGCCGGCGATGGTGACCGTGATTACCACGTCGAACGGCGTGTTCACAAACCAGAGCAACGTCATGAGATACGACCCGGCATTAAAGGCAAAGTGTAGCAGGATCGTGTAGCGGAGCTTCCCGGTCGTCACGAGCACCCAGCCAAAAATGAGGCCGGCAGCGCCCGCATAGCAGCCCTGCACCCAGTTCATGTGCATAAAACCGAAGATCGCCGCCTGCAGCACGACCGCCGCGGCGATACCCCACGTGCTCGGGGCCGCCCAGGGCACCATGGCGCCGTCCTGCGCGCTCGCATGACGCCGCGTACCAGGAGCTCTTCACAAAACGGCGCACCAAGCACCGTGGTCAGGACGGCAAGAAGGTTGGTATCGCCCATGCCCGTTTCCTCGACGAGCTCGCTATAGTCTGCCGCGACCTCGGGCAGCAGCGACAGCACGCCGTCGCATAGGTAGCTAATGACCACCTGCATGGATAGGCCGATCACGACAACGCAGACAATGCGCTTCCATGCCGCGCTTGCTCCCCCACCGAGCGGGCGCTCGCCTTGCCGGCGCGCCATGAAGGAGCGGGGCCACAGATAACGCCACCACAGCAGCGCCATCAAAAATGACGCCGTCTGAGCGGCAGCCTGAAACCATTGGATATCGAGATTGTCGATCGGATAGCCCGTCAGCACCGACACGGCATCGAGAACTGAAAACAGAACCACGCTCAGGGCTATATCGGCAGCGACAACGCCAAAACAGGCAAGCGCCCACGCCATCGCATTGAGCATGCCAACCTCCTCAAAACCCGGCACTTAGGGACGTTCCTTAACTGCCGGCAGAAAAAGAACGTCCCCAAGTGCCGGCAGTTTGGAACAGTCATTGTTGATGAGAATCGGGCGCAGCGCCAAAGGCCCCGTTGGGCGAAATGTCGAACGGGAAGGTGCCACAGCGATTGAAAGCGGCGATAAACATGCGGATGGCGTTGGACGGCGTGGTGCCCACGAGCTGGGTTGCCGCCGCGAAGGCCGCCTTTTCCTCGGGCAAAACCTTCGCGACAACCGGGGTCATGTGTTCTGCCATGGCGCTTCCTTCTTGAAACGACGGTGGTGCGGATGGATGCGGGCCACGCGGCTGGGCGACGGGCTGTGAAGGCAACCCGATTGGCCCGCATCTGGAGTTTGTTCTACGGCGTTGGTATTACTTGGTATTCCTAAGTATTACCCCGTAGATAGAATACCATACCCGACCCCATGGGGACGGAGAAAAAACGGATCAATTTGTTGCTGAGTAAGTCTTTAGAGCGTGATGATGTCCGAGATATTGAGGGCCCGAGCGTCAGCGGAATCGTGCGTGGCAAGCAACAGCATACGGCCGTCGAGCAAGTCGAGCACGACCTCGGTGCATGCGTCGCGCGCAGCGATGTCTAGACCGGTAAAGGACTCGTCCAGAATCACTGCGCCGCCCGGACACAGCAGGGCTCGGGCAATCTCGACACGACGGCGCTGCCCGCCCGAGAGCTCGGCCACGCGGGCATGCACATCGATCCCCGGTACCAGCAGGCGCAACAAGGCAGCGGCACTCGAGATATTCACGCGTGCATCGGCGCACACCAGCACGTTATCCAAAGCAGAGGCGTCCTCGACCAGGCGCACATCCTGAAACACCATGGAGCACGGTGCGCACTCCCCCGCCACCAGCGCAAGCAACGTCGACTTGCCCACGCCCGAGGCGCCCATCACGCAGGCGCGCCCACCGGCGGGCACACGAAGCACCAGCCCGTCGACCCGCCCTATGCTTTTGGTGCCGAGCCGGTCGAGGAACT
>CABQAK010000012.1 GCA_902462065.1 uncultured Collinsella sp. | reverse complement strand
TGGCTGAGCGGTATCGATACGCGGGTTCAACGGCATCATATTGACCACATAGATTTTTAACTTGCATTTCTACCCGCCCTTTTCGTAGAGTCGCCGATACGTGCTTAGCGCACCCTCGGCGCGTCCGGCAGGCTTTGCGAAATGGGATCCAGGAGACTTCGGCGCAGCATCATCTTGCGGAATGCTCCTAATGAACCTCCCATCCTTCAAAAACAGAATCTCATCGCACAGCCTATCGACCGAATCCAAGATGTGGGATGACATGATGATGCACGTACCAGAATCGGCCAGCTTCCTGAGAATCTCGGAATGCAAGTCCACCCTGCTGGGGTCGAGCGCGTTCATGGGCTCATCTAATAGAAGGTACCGCGCGCCCGTCGCATACGCAATCGCCAGGGTAAGCTGCTGCTTCATGCCCTGGCTCAGAGTGCGGATCCTCATCTTCGCGAACTCGCCTATCTGCGTTTGTTCCACTATCTCTTCGATATCGCGAGCGTGCGGCCACATATCGCAAACCATCTTGAGGTGATCTTCCGCACGCAATCCGGGATACAGCAGCGTCCCCTCACCAGGTGCATAGAAGATCATAGAACGGACCTCTCTCGCACCCGTACCCTGCACCTCATCCAGAACGATGCTCCCGTCCACGCGAGGACCCGGCAAACCTGCCATCGCACGCAGCAACGTCGTCTTTCCATGCCCGTTCGGAGCGACGAGACCGTAGACCGTACCCGGGGCAAACTCAGCGTTCACCGAATCTACGAGCACCTTCTTTCCATAAGAGATCGTCAGCGTTTGAAGGTCAATCATCGAGATCATCCCCTTTCGATCTTTGGAACACTCAGGCGCACCATCAACGGAGATACGGCGCCCAAGACCACCAGCAGAGCGCCCGATGCGCCGACGACCTCTCCAAAAGGCATCGCGTTCGTCCCTCGCCCAAGGAACCCAATCGTCCCCACCTGGGAAGCGGGATCAAACGAGGCGAATGGAGCCAGCAGCGCGACGCCCATGCCCACGCTTTCAACATGAGCGCTCAACGAACCCAACACCAAGAGAACCGCGCAAACCATTCCGGTGACAACGGGGTTGCGGCTAATCGCTGCTGTCAACGCAGCGACGACGGAAATCACGCCGTATGCCATGACCAGCAACGGAATACTGCACAACACCGCCTCCCCCACCATGGACGTTGTCGAAGCTCCCGCCCGAATGAGAGCGACGGGATACTCCGATCCACCCGCACCGTTCTTAATCACGGACACAACGACAGCGGGAACCATCGACACCAAAAGCAGCACCAAGCCAAGCAGGAGAGCCAGCGCAACAGCCGTCAGAAAACGCACATGCGCTGTTGCGGGGATCTGGAGAACCAGAAGGGAACGACACTGCAGGTGGGTGCACGCGAGCGATGTGACAACCACGGGCAACAGCAAAAATAAGGAGGGAAGCGCTGCCTGGAGATACGAAAGGAGGATTAATGGGGGCATCTTCGTACTTAACTCGTAAACCTTGGGTTCCGGCAAGCTCGCGATCGACTCAAGCAGAAGGGCGCGCGCCTCCGCACGAGAAGGAGTCTCCGGCTCGATTCCGATCGATTGCAGGAGAGTCGCATCTGCCGCGCCCAGCTCACCTCGAGCGCGCTCGTACGTCGCAAGGCTTCGAAACCCCTCCGCAGGCATAGGCGCGTACACGAAACCCGAAAGAGCATCCCGCATGTCTTCCAGGGCCGCTTTGCCCTCGACGTCCATATTCGCAGCGTTCTGCTCTAGATACCGATCTATTGAACGGAGCTCCCCATCCCTATACCGAACAGCGGAAACGTTATCAGCGTCAGGAAACATCTCGACCAGAGCCGGGGCCAGCATCGTCGTCGACATTGCAATCGCGCATACGGCGAGGGTAGGAGAACGCAGGAGCAGTTTCCCCATCGTTCTTACGTATGCAACGGCGGAGGCACAAGCGCTCGAACGAGTTGCCGTTCTCGATGCAGTGAAGGAACCTCTCTCAAGACAAATCGGGGATATCGGGCACGCGCAGCCGCTCTTTCCAGCAACGCAAAGCAGGCTAATTGCCAGCACCTCGATCCCGATTGCGCATACGAGGGCAATCGCGCCACGCTCGAAGCAAAGTCCAGGCAGATTCACTATCTGCGTTGTCGGGTACGGGCTATAGGCGCCGACGGTCAACTCAGTGTTCGCATACGTAAGGGGATTCAACAGGGCGAACTCACGTAAAGCGATGGATCTTCCGTAATACCCGGGAACCATCGTCACCCCCATCAGGGCACATACGAACACGATTCCAAGCGTAGGGTTATTGGCAATCTTCACGGCAAGGTGAACGACAAGCGAGATGAACGCTGCCACCAAGAATTGCAAGATGGCCGTCTGCGCGAACACCAGCCAAGCCGGTTTGATAACCGGAGTCGCATATTGAATGTAGCCTATCGGATAGAACGGCGAGCCCGGGCCATTCTTCACAAGCGCGGCGATTATCCCTGGAAGATTGATGGCGAGGACGGCAAGCATTGCAAAAACACTCGCCCATACGCTCGATGCAACAAGTCTACCCAGCTCGCCCATCGGTGCCTGGATGATGAGCTTTTCACGTTTGTTAAGACGCGCGGCAAGGAACGAGACGGCAACGGCCGTTGCGACCCATAGCAAGTACTCCTTCGATCCGTCATAATAGGTGTACTCTCCATCCGATATCTGCAGAAACGGAAGTAGGGGAGAGAGCGGTGCCAAGATAAGACGTCCCGCGGCAAGAGGGTACAGAAGCGCGGGCATGCTTGATGAAGAGGTATAGACACCGTCCTCCCCCGCATTCACAAGCGCATCCGCATAGGATGCTGACAATTCCTGCTCAACACGGGTTATTCCCGACTCGAGGTATTCGACCCGTCCGTCGATGCCAGCCGCGCTCCTGAAGACGGGCAGAGCACAAAGAACCATCAACGCAACAACGACAACACAGAGCGACCTGGAGGAGAGAAGCGACCTAAAGATCGCCTTCGAGATTTTGAGCATATTCATCGCCAACCTTAACCTCATCCAGTCGGAACAGAGGGGCCGAACAAAATGCTCGGCCCTTATTACTTGCCGGCAAAGTCAATTTAACATAAACTGTTAAAAAGTAACCTGAGTTTTTTAAATTCTTCGGAGGTTATTATGAGTTCCGACAATCGCACTCCCCGGCTTCATTCCTTCCGCATCGCATGTGCGATAGCCTCTGCGACCCTTTGCGCCACCGCCATCGCACAAGTGGCGTTCTCCTTAAAGCCAGCAATCGAAGTGCTCGACAACCCTGTAATTGCAGACTCCCCCGCGTATCCAGCCCTTGCGATCTCGACATTGGTCCCTGCCGTCATCGGTATCGCTACGACCATCCTCAGCGCCGTTCTCGTGTGGACGATCAAGAGCGGAGACCCCTTCAAGAAAGGGTCTGCGACATGCTTGAAGGTGCTCGGCATTCTCTTCGTTGTTCAAGCTGCCACCAGCCTCTACGCCGGCTCACTCAAAACCTCCGTTTCGATGTTTGGCGGCGAGGGGGCCGTCGGCGCCCAAGAGATCGCTTCATCATTCGATTGGACCTCTCTGGTTCTCGGCATCGTCCTGTTCATGCTTTCCCAGCTCTTCTTGTACGCCCGAGAGCTGTACCTCGACTCCGACGAGATTGCGTAAGGAAACGCCATGCCCGTAATTGTTCGCCTCGACAAGATCATGGCCGAGCGAAAGATTTCCTCGAACGAACTTGCCGAAAGGATTGGAACCACGCCCGTGAACCTGTCCCGTATTAAAAAAGGGCATATTCGCGGCATTCGCTTCAACACACTCGAGCAGCTATGCCTCGCCCTTCGTTGCCAACCCGGAGACCTTCTCGAAGTCATGAGCGAAGAGGATGCCCGAAAGGAGTTCGGACTCGATTGGTCCGCCGAGGATTAGAGGGCGGTCGTACTCGCCCTGCACACGGGGATGCGAATCGGCGAGGTCTGCGGCCTTCGGTGGTGCGGTGTGGATTTCGAGACGGGCCTGATCTCGATCAGACACTCGGTGGCGTACGCGAAGGGAATGGGTTCGTTCATCAAGGACACCAAGACCCATGACGCCAGGGGTATCCCCATCGACCCGGTCGGCCTACTCCCCTTCCTGAAGGAGACCCACGAGATCGACTGCGGAAAGCTGCGCTTGCGCGGCCTTACCGGGGCGGTCGAGATCGGGGACTGCTACATCCTGTCGGAGCCGGGCGCGACCTTCGCGACGACAAGCTATATCCGCAGGGCGTTCAAGACGTTCTCGGAGACCAACGGCCTCATGGGCACCAACGACGAGCTGATCACGTTCCACGGCCTTCGCCACACGTTCGCAACGCAGTGGATCCGCCAAGGCGGCGATATCAAGGCGCTCCAATCGATCCTCGGCCACAAGGACGCCATGGCGACGCTCAACGTCTACGCCGACATCGAGCCCATCTCCAAAATCCATAACATGCTGCGCGCCACGCCGTGCCTTTGGCGCGGGCACCTCGGGCCGAGGGTCGATCCGGGTCCCATGTTCCAACAGAGGATCCAGGAGTCCATCGAGACGCTCCAGGCGTTCGGCTACGGCATCACCGAGCCGGACGACCGAAATATCGCCATACGCGACGTGAAGACGAACAGTTGGCTCTAGCTCACCGAGTACGCGGCAGTGCTGGGCCCATCCCAACTGAGGTCACGGTGGTCCGATAGGGGCGCCGCCCGCGGCATGCGCCGCGGAGCGGTATCCCCTACCGAAGGGCGGGGATGCCCTCCGCTTCCAGTTCGGAATCAGCCGTCGGAGGCGTTCGGCTGACTGCGGGAACGGCCTGTCCGCTCAATGTGTTCGGCTGAGATCGGAAATCAACCCAACACGAGCCGGACACGCGCCAGACGGCTCTTCCCCGTACGGCCTTCCCCCTTACGCTCATGTTGCAGGCATGTAACGCCGCAGCGAGCGCGCCTTTTTTGCGCCAGACAGGTACAATGATGAACACTGTACCGTAGCGGAGCGCCCCGCGCGCGCCGCAATCACGCGAAAGGGTTTCCCATGGCCGAGATCTCGTCCTCCCGTATCGTCATCACCGTCCTTGGCAAGAACCGCCCCGGCATCGTCGCCGGCGTCACCCGTGTCCTGGGCGAGGCCAACGTCGACATCCGCGACATCACGCAGTCCATTATCGAGGACATCTTCACCATGACCATGCTGGCCGATACCGCCGAGTCCAAGCTCGACTTCGCTGAGCTGCAGGAGGCCCTGGCCGAGGCCGGCGAGCTTTCGGGCGTCAACGTGTCCATCCAGCGCGAGGACGTCTTTAACTTTATGTACCGCCTGTAGCGAACAGGCCGTGCAGGAACAGGCCGGCGCATCTGCACTCAAGCACGCCGCCCCCACACGGCCCGGAGAGGAGCGCACATGGCCTACGACGCCAAGAAAATCTATTACCGCTTCGATGACCACTTGAGCCGACTGGTTCTGGATTACGAAGCAAGCCGCCAGATTTCGTCTGAGAGCGAAAGCCTCTACCACGGCCTGCCGACCGACCCTTATGACGAGGGCTTGTTCGAAGAGCACAATGTCAAGCGCGGCCTGCGCAATGCCGACGGCTCGGGCGTGGTCGCGGGCCTCACTCGTATCTCGGATGTGCACGGCTACAACAAGGTCGACGGAAAGGTCGTGCCCGATCAGGGCAAGCTCACGCTTCGCGGCTACAGCATCGAGGATCTGGTCAACAATGCCCAGGCCGAGAATCGCTACGGCTACGAGGAAGTCGCCTATCTGCTTATCACGGGTTCGCTGCCCAACAAGGAAGAGCTCGACGGCTTTTGCGAGCGCCTGGGCGCCTTTAGACACCTGAGTGACGAGTACGTTAAAGAGTTCCCTATGACCACGGTGTCGTCGAGCATCATGAACGTGCTCCAGCGCGCCGTACTGTTGCTCTACGCCTTCGATGCCGAACCAGACGTGATCACGCCCGAGCACGAAATCGACGTCGCCATTTCCATGCTCGCACGTCTCCCGCGCATCGCCGCCTTCGCACACATGGCCTCGGTCGCCAAGCTTCGCGGCTCCGAGGTTCACGTGCCGCACCCCACGCCCGGTCTCTCCACCGCCGAGACCATCCTACAGGTCTTGCGCGGTGGCATGGCGTTCACCCGCGACGAAGCCATGCTGCTCGACGTGATGCTCATGCTGCATGCCGAGCACGGCGGCGGCAACAACTCCACCTTCGCTTGCCGCGTGCTGTCGTCTTCGGCCACCGACCCGTATTCCGCCTACGCCGCGGCTATCGGCTCGCTCAAGGGCCCGCGCCACGGCGGTGCCAACGCCAAGGTCGTGTCCATGCACGAGGACATCCGCGCGCATGTCTCCAACTGGGAGGACGAGGACGAGGTCGCAGCCTACCTGGGCAAGATCCTCGACAAGCAGGCCTTCGACGGCACGGGCCTCATCTACGGTATGGGCCACGCCGTCTATACGCTCAGCGACCCGCGCGCCGAGGTCTGCCGCCGTTACGCGCGCACGCTTGCCGCCAAGAAGGACCTGGGCGATGAGTTCGCGCTCATCGAGCGCATCGAGCGCCTGGCACCCCAGGTCATGCGCGACCACGGCATGACCAAGCCCATCTGCGCCAACATCGACCTGTACACGGGCTTTATCTACAAGATGCTCGGCGTGCCCGAGACGCTTTTTACGCCGTTATTCGCCGTCGCCCGCATGGCCGGCTGGTCGGCACACCGCATGGAAGAGCTCTTCTGCGCGCACCGTATTATTCGCCCGGCCTATCGTCCGGTGATCGAGCCGCTGGAGTACAAGCCGATCGCCGACCGCTAGGACGCGGACCGTTATAGAACTCGAGCGTGGCCAGGGCATCACCGCCCTCGGCCACGCTTTTTATGCCAGTAGAAAGGGCTGCATCGAATGATTGTTTTTTCCGATATGGATGGAACACTGTTGACGAGCGACAAGCAGATGGGCGACGCCACCTGGGCGATGCTCGACGAGCTCGCACGTCGCAGCATTGAGTTTGTACCGTGCACGGGGCGTCCGCTGTCGGGCGTCTTTGAGCCCATCCTCGCCCATCCTGCCGTGCACTACGCGGTCTGCGCCAATGGCGCCAGCGTCTGGCAGCTCGACGACGATGTGCCCAACGATGCCTCGCGCGCCACGCGCATTTTGAGCCGTCCGCTCGATCGCGGCATTGCCCATCGCGTCCATCGCATCGCCGCCGGCCACGATGTGACCTTCGATATCTTCGCGGATGGGCAGTGCTTCCTCCCCCGCTCGCTTTACGGGCGCCTGGATGAGTTCTGCGGCGGTGACCCCCACATCGCGGCTTCGCTCAAGCGCACACGAACACCGATCGACATGGATATCGACAGTAAGATCGACGGGGTCGAGACGCTCGAACGCATCGCCATGTACTGGCACGACCCGGCCGATCGCGACGCCATCGCGGCTGAGCTCGACACGCTCGGAGGCATTGAGGTCACGCGTTCTTACGCCATGAATATCGAGGTCATGGGTGAGGGCGCCACCAAGGGAACGGCCCTCACGTGGCTATGCGAGCACCTGGGCGAGCGTCTCGTCGACGCCTGGGCGTTCGGCGACAACATCAACGACATCCCCATGCTGCAGGCAGCGGGCCACGGCATGGCCATGATCAACGCCGAGCCCGAGGACCGCGACGCCGCCGACGCCATCACCGAGTTCGACAACGACCACGACGGCGTCGCCCGCACCATCATGGCTGCCCTCGCCTAGCAGCAGCAACCCGGCAGGGCAGCTAATTTGGGACGGGGCTATTTTAGCTGCCCGCTTGTGTGGGGTAGCTAAAATAGCCCCGTCCCAAATTAGCTGCCCCAGTCACAGTAGTCGTTGGGGACACTCTTCGCGAAAAAGCTGCAAGGACTGTCCCCAGCTGCCGGCAGAAAAGGAACGTCCCCAACTGCCGGATTAGGCGAGGCTCTCCAGAACGTGGCGGAGCTCCTGCTGGACGGCGTGGTCGCGGTTACAACCCACCACGCGATCGGCCACCGCCTTAAGCGCGGGGCGCGCGTTTTCCATCGCGCAGCCCGTGCCGACAAAGCGAATGATCTCGTAGTCGTTCATCGAGTCGCCAAACGCTATGACCTCGTCGCGATCAATGCCGTAATGCTCCGCGAGCTGCGCGATACCCGAGGCCTTCGATACACCAGGCTGCATGGCATCGATCCACGCGTTGCCCGAAGGCGCAAAAGTAAAGAGCTGACCAAGTTCGCGCTGTAGCACGTACGCACTGTCCATAACCGCACTGTCGTCGCAAAAGATACTCGCTTTGATGATATTTACGCTGGGATCGGGCAGCTCCCAAATACGCTCGGCATTGGGAAGGTCCTTATCGACCTCACGCACGAACTTGCACTCGTCATCGAGCAGGAAGGACTTGGTTCGGTCAAAGAGCGCAAGATGCAGATTGGGAAACGTCCTGACGGCTTGGGCGAGCCTTCGAATCGCCAGGTGGGAATACACCTCACGGTCTACCATCTTACCGTCGGCGTAGACTTGGGCGCCGTTAGCGGCGACAAAGTCCATCTTGTCGCGAACGGGCGCAAAGAACTCGCACAGGCGATCGTAGCGACGACCTGACGATGCGGCGAAATGCACGCCATGCTCGTGTAGCGCCAGAATCAGTTCGTAGGTCTCGGGAGGCACCTGGCCGTTTTCGTCAAGCAGTGTGCCGTCCATATCGGATGCAATCAGTTTAAACATAGAAAAGCTCCCTTCGGGCTTAGTAGTGAAAACAGATGTATATCTGAAAACACCGTACCCAAAGGGAGCTCGAATAAGACCCCGTAGTTATAAACGTTACATGGACCTAGCAAATAGCTCACGCGCGCCAGAGGCCCCACGGTCGCGACGTCAGGCAGCCCGCCAAAGAGTGTCCCCAACGGCTAGTCGTTTAAGAACGTCCCTGATGACTAGTCGGCGTAGGTGAAGGTTGTGACGTCGAACATGCCCTCGGGACGGATGCGGAGCGTCGGGATCACCGGCAGGGGCAGGAAGATGATGCCCATGATGGGGTCGAGCGGCGGCTCGATGCCCATGGCGCGCGCCTTGACCATAAAGTCGTCGTGCTGCGCCGCAACGTCTTCGGCAGCGCCCTCGCTCATCAGGCCGCCGAGCGCCAGCGGAATGCGCGCCACGACCTCGCCGTTGCGCACCAGCACGTGGCCGCCCTGGCCCACGGCCTCAACGGCAGCCATCATATCCGCCGCATTGTCGCCCACCACGCACACGTTGTGCGAGTCGTGGCCGATCGTGGAGGCAATGGCGCCACCGGTGATGGTAAAGCCGCGCACCCAGCCGCGACCGATATGCTTGCCGACCAGGCCCAGGCCAGCGGGGCCGTCGCCGTCGGCGCCCTCGGCCTGCAGCGACACGCCGCGGCCATGGCGCTCAATCAGCATAATGCGGCGCAGGCCCTCGGTGTTCTTGGGGCGAACCATGCCCGTGATGGCCTTGCCCGGCACCACGTCAATCACGGCCTCGCCCGGCTTAAAGGCATAGTCGAATACGTCGAGCGAAAGCTTCGGCAGCTTAACGGAGGCGCGTAGCTCATCGGCAAGGGCCGCGACCTCGGCCATCTCGGGTGCAATCTCGCCCACAAAAGTGCCGTCCTGTGCCACGAGCGCGCCGGCGGCATACACGCGATGCGGAGCCGTGGCAAACGTCAGGTCGTTGAGCACCAGCAGGTCGGCACGCTTGCCCGGGGCAATCGCACCACGCAGCTCGTGTGGGTCGCGGCAACCGTGGTCCAGGCCAAACGCCTCGGCCGTGGAGAGGGACGCCATAGAGATAGCGACCACGGGGTCGATGCCGGCCTCGATAGCCGCGCGGCAGGCATTGTCGATCATGCCGGTCGCAAGCGCATCGGAAGGGGCGCGGTCGTCGGTCGCGAAGCAGCAGCGGCGGGCGCGCGCGGGATTCTCTAGCAGCATCGGCGACAGGTTGGCCAAGTCGTGGCTACACGTACCTTCGCGCAGCATCACATACATGCCGCGGGACAGTTTATCGAGCGCCTCCTCGGGAATCGTCGACTCGTGGTCGGCGATAATACCCGCCGCGGCATAGGCATTGAGGTCCTTGCCGGCAACGAGCGGCGCATGACCGTCGACTTGCTTGGACGGCGTCTGGTTAGCGGCATCGATGCGAGCACAGGTCTCGGGATCGGCCATAAAAACGCCCGGAAGGTTCATCATTTCGCCCAGGCCAAAGACATCGCCCGGATGCTCGGCAAAAAACGCCTGCATATCGGCAGCCGAAATAACGGCACCGGCCTGCTCGTCGGGCAGCGCGGGCACGCACGAAGGCATCATGTACTTGATGGAGATGGGTGCGCGGCGGCCGTCCTCGATCATAAAGCGCAAGCCGTCGAGACCGGCAACATTGGCAATCTCGTGGCTGTCGGCAATGGCGGTGGTAGTACCGCGCGTCGCGGCCATGCGAGCATACTCGGCGGGACGGATGTTCGAGGACTCGATATGCAAATGCCCGTCAATAAAACCGGGAGCGAGATAGCGACCCTGGCAGTCGATGACCTCAGTTGCCTCGTAGGTGCCAGCAGCATCGTCGCGACCATCGTAGAGCACGCCGACGATCACACCGTCCTTGACGGCAACGCTACCGGGCGCCACACGCTGGCCATACACGTCGACGATCTGCGCATTGGTAAACAGCGTGTCGACGGGCACGCGCCCCTCGGCAGCATCGATCACAGACCTCATGACCTCAACGGACATACATACTCCTTTAACCGTAGAAAAAAGCTGCGGAGCGGACAGACCTTCACCGCAGCAAGCCAATAGCCATTGTATGCCAAAAAGAAAGTCCCGCTAACACCCCTTCCGCTTAACGGCACACGCCACTTGGTGCAATGGGGACCGCCGCTGAGCACCAATACAAGGAGTGTCCCAAAGTGCCAACAACGGGAGCGCCGATGTTTTGGCAACGACAGCGAGCGGGCCGCATTTGAGACAAGGTGACGTGAAACGAAAGGGCGCTGACCTTCTGGTCGCGCCCTTGAAGTTGAACGTCAGATTGTCCAAATGCGGCCCGCGCAGCGTCGGCCGGTCCGCCGTTCGGTAGAACGGCGGAACTAAATCAACTTAAAGCCCTTGCGCTTGCCCACGGAGAGGGTGTCGCCCAGCTTGAGGGCGCTCGGATCGATGTTGTAGCTCTTGGGAGCCACAGCCTTGCCGTTGATCTTGACGCCGCCGCCGTCGATGTCGCGGCGGGCCTGACCGGCGCTGGCCGAAAGGCCCAGGTCCTTGAGCAGGCCAGCGAGGTAAATCTGGCCCTCGTCGTTGACGGTCAGCTCAACGTGCTTCTCGGGGAAGTCGGCAAGCTGGCCCTCCTTGAACACACGGTCGAACTCGGCCTGAGCCTCGTCGCCGGCGCCAGCACCGTGGTAGGTGTCGCACAGGTCGCGGCCTAGAGCGCGCTTGAGCTCGTAGGGGTCGGCGGAGCCATCGGCCAGGGCGGCATCGATCTTGTCGACCTCGGCCGGGGTGAGCGAACTGGCCAGACGATAGTACTTGCCAATCATCTCGTCGGGGATGGACATGGTCTTGCCGAACATATCCTTGGGAGCATCGGTCAGGCCGATGTAGTTACCGTAGGACTTGGACATCTTACGGACGCCGTCGGTGCCCTCGAGCAGCGGCATGGTGAGCGCGATCTGCGGTTCCATGCCCATCTTCTCCATGAGCTCGCGGCCGGCGAGCAGGTTAAAGAGCTGGTCGGTGCCGCCCATCTCGACGTCGGCCTTGATCTGCACGGAGTCGAAGGCCTGCATCACAGGGTACAGGAACTCGTGCAGGGCAATCGGCGTCTGGGACTGGTAGCGCTTGGTAAAGTCGTCGCGCTCGAGGATGCGGGCGACGGTGAACTTGGAGCACACCTGCAGCAGGCCGGCCAGGTCCATCGAAAGGATCCAGTCGCCGTTGTGCACGATGGTGGTCTTCTCGGGGTCCAGGATCTTCATGGCCTGGCTCACGTAGGTCTCGGCGTTGGCCTCGATCTGCTCCTGCGAAAGCTGCGGGCGGGTGGAGTTCTTGCCCGAGGGGTCGCCGATCAGCGCAGTGCCGTTGCCGATGATAAGGGTGACGTTGTGGCCCAGGTCCTGGAACTGACGCATCTTGCGCAGGGGCACGGCATGGCCCAGGTGCAGGTCGGGGCTGGTGGGATCGACGCCGAGCTTGATGTTGAGGGGCTCGCCCTTCTCAAGCTTCTTGCGAAGGTCGGCCTCGGGGACGATCTGCGCTGCACCCGAGGTGATGATACGCATTTGCTCGTCAACAGACAGCATTGGGTATCCTCCTTTTGCTATAGCACCCTCACCGGATACGGCGGTGCTGGAAGTTCATAAACCCACTAATAATAACCAAAACAGCGCGACGCGGCACCTACGACAGGAAAATCCTCGTCCTGCCGCACGCGTCGATAACGACCGGCAAACGCGTGCCGTCACGTTCGACCAAAAAGCGCGCCTGCTGACGGCGCGAGCAGTCACGGCAACGGACCTGCCCCGTTGCATCCGTGGCGCAGGCGCCCTCGGCAGTCAGCAAGCAGTGCTCGCACACCATGAGCTCGGGACGGTCGGCATCGACAGGCCCCAAGACACCGGGGCAAGCGGCAAGTTCGGCAACACGCTCCGCATCATTGCCGAGCAACTCGGCCGACAAGCACACCCGCCCCGCACCGAGTCCGCGCAGCCAGGTAAGCGTGGCCCGATTGGCACAGAACACCGGCGCCGCCACGTCAAACGTTGTGCCCAGCTCGCGGGCCATCGCCACTTGTCCCAGATTGCGGCAGACGACGCGCCCGGCACGCTGCATAAGCGCCCGAGTCCGCTCGGCGTCGCCCGCGCGGCACACTTCGTCGAGCACCACCGTTGTATCGGACAGATCTCGCTCATCGCGCGGACCCACATCCATCAGCTCCCAGGCAAAGACCATACGAGCAAAATCCTCGCGCTTTGCCGGCCCCGCCGACCCCACCAACTCCGTCGACGCACCGCCATCCACCGCAGCGCCCTCAAAGGGCAGCACCTCAACGGCACGCGCAACGGGCGCAATCGCATCCGCCTCGGCCCGCATGCGCTCCAACACCGCCGCCGTCTGATCCAACACGCCGGCGCTGCGAATCAGATAGACCTCGCAGCCCGCGTCCACCTTACGTTTGCAATGCACGACGATGCGCTCCCCCGCAGCGGCATCCACGGGGCAAGGCACCTGTGGCCAGCGCTTGGGCACATCGGGACGCGCGTCGGCACCCGGGTAAAATCGGATTTCGAGCGTATCGCCCGCCGCCACGGCGGCATCAAGCTCAACCGTCACCTCTTCGTGACCCACCGCCACCAAGTGGCCCACGCGCACGCCCTGGTTGATCGCGCGCTCAAAGCTCATGAGCTCGGCACCCGAACGACCCCGCAGGTAAGCATCGGTAAACCCACGGTTAAACGACCTTCCCAGCTCGCGTTCAAGCTCTTCCACGGCACCGGAGTCCCACGCGCCGTCGCACAGCATATCGAGTGCCCGACGCCACACCCTCACCACGTTGAATACGTAATCGGGATTCTTCATGCGCCCCTCGATCTTGAGCGATGCCACGCCGGCGGCAACAAGCTCGGGCAGGTGCGCGATACCCAGATAGTCACGCGGACAAAGCAGGCGGTCTCCCTCGACGGCAACAACACTCTGCCCCGCCTCGTCCACTAGGTCGTACGCCAGACGGCACGGCTGCGTGCAGTCGCCGCGCATCGCCGAGCGCCCACGCCGCAAGGCCGAGAACTCGCACGCCCCCGAATAGCCGATGCAAATCGCACCGTGGCAGAATACCTCGATGGGCACGCCCGTGGCACATAGCGCCGCAATCTCGTCGACCGTCAGCTCGCGTGCCGTCGTCACGCGCTCGACCCCCAGCTCATCGGCGGCAAGCCGCACGGCACCCTCGCTATGAGCGCCCGCCTGCGTGGACAGGTGAATCTCGACCCCGGGAATCGCCGCGCGCAGCGCGCAGGCCAACCCGGCATCGGCGACAATCAGAGCACCGGCGCCCAGCTCCAGTGCATGAGCTCCCAACGCCACCGCGTCGGACAACTCATCGTCAAACACGAACACGTTGAGCGTCACGTACACACGCACGCCATGGGCATGCGCCACGGCGCAGCCGCGCGCAAACTCGTCATCCGTAAAGCCATGGGCGCCCACACGGGCGTTAAAGCCGCCCAACCCCGCATAGATGGCATCGGCGCCCGCGGCGATGGCCGCAAGCATCTGGTCGAGTCCGCCCGCCGGCGCCAGCAACTCGGGCAGCGCCGCACCGGCAGCATCCAATCCAGTCTCGTATTGTCCGCTCGGCCCCATCGCCCGAATCGCCATCGGCAAACTCCTTACCAAGGTATGCATTCACTCTGAAAAATGCCGTCTTCCAGCATACACGAGGCCTCGCGCGCCCCGTTTGGTTTATCGTGTAATAACTTATGTCCATCCTGCCCCGACGGCACATCCACCGTCCGGCACGACATACCTGGAGGTCAATATATGGGTCCTCGCCAACGACAGGGACGCAGCCGTTCAAAGACGCATGCTCTGCCCATAATCCTGCTCTCGTTTTTGGGCTTTCTGCTGATTGCGGGCGTGGCATTTGGCATCGGCATGGTCGGCAACGTCAACCGCTGGCTGTCCGATCTGCCCGACTACACCGACGCCAACGCGTATCTGGTGAGCGAGCCCACCGAGATCGTCGACTGCAACGGCAACAAGATCGCGAGCTTCTACACGCAAAACCGCAAGTCTATCACCAAGGACGAGGTCTCCCCCTACGTGCTGCAGGGCACCGTTGACGTCGAGGACGAGCGCTTCTACGAGCACGGCGGTATCGACCTGTGGGGTATCGCGCGTGCTGCGGTGGCAACCCTCGGCGGCGGGCACGAAGGCGCCTCGACGATCACCCAGCAGCTTGTGCGCAACACCATCCTGCAGGAGGAGCAATTCGACTCGACCATTGAGCGTAAGGTGCGCGAGGCCTACATCGCCATCAAGATGGAGGACATGTACTCCAAAGACGAGATCCTCATGATGTACCTCAACACCATCTATTACGGCCACGGCGCCTACGGCATCGAGGCCGCAGCCGAGACCTATCTGTCCAAGAGCGCCGCCGACCTCACCCTGAGCGAGGCCGCGCTACTCATCGGCCTTCCCAACTCGCCTTCGCAGTACGACCCCACGGTCAATCCCGATCTGGCACTGTCTCGCCGCAACAAGGTTCTCGACAACATGCTGCGCCTGGGCCACATCACCCAGGAGGAGCACGATGCCGCACAGGCCGAGCCCATCACCCTCAATGTGACCGAAATCTCGGGCAGCGGCGTCGACGTATACTCGCAGCCCTACTTTGTCTCCTACGTCAAGCAGCTGCTGGAGCAGGAGTTCTCGACCGACGTGCTCTTTAAGGGCGGCCTGACCGTCAAGACCACCATCGACCCCACGATGCAGCAGGTGGCAGAGAATGCCGTCCGCGAGCAGCTCGACACGCTCTCGCTTGACGGCCTGGACATGGGCATGGTCGTCGTCGACCCCAAGACCGGCTACATCAAGTGCATGGTGGGCGGCTACGACTACAACGCCGACGAGAACCACGTAAACCATGCCACGGCCAAGCGTCCCGTCGGCTCCACCTTTAAGGCCTTTACGCTGGCAACTGCCATCCAAAACGGCATGAACCCCAACGTCACCCTCAACTGCAACTCGCCGCTCAAGGCCAAGGGCACCACGACCGAGGTCCAAAATTACGCCAACCAGAGCTACGGCAGCATCACGCTTAAGCAGGCGACGGCATACTCCTCCAACACCGGCTACATCCAGGTGGCGGAAGCCGTCGGCAACAGCAAGATCATCTCGCTCGTCAAAAAGCTCGGCATCGACCCCGCCAAGGACAACATCGAGGACGTTCCCGTCATGACGCTCGGCACCGGCTCGATCTCGCCACTCGAGATGGCCGCCGCCTACGCGACGTTTGCCAACGGCGGCTACTATCGCCAGCCGATCGCCATCACCGAGATTGATTCTCGTACCGGTTCGGTGCTGTACCAGCACACCGACAATCCCTCACAGGTGCTTACCGAGGGCGAGGCCGCCGCGGTCACCGATGTTCTGTCCGGCGTCATGAAGGGCAGCGGTACGGGTGCTGCCGGCGCCCTGAGTGTCAACCAGCCCTATGCCGGCAAGACGGGCACCACCGACAACACCACCAACCTGTGGTTCTGCGGCTATACCCCGCAGCTGGCGTGCGCCCTGTGGACCGGCTATTCCGCGGGCGAGATCCCCATCCAAAAGTACGGCACGGACCTGCTGGGCGACAGCACCAACCTGCCTGTCTTTAAGCGGTTTATGAACACCGTTCTGACCGGTACCGAGCGCGAGGAGTTTGCGACCGGAACGGCGCCCACCTATAAGAACAACAGCGTCTGGAAGTTCTACGGCACCAACAACACCAAGAAGACGGAGAACGACGACAAGGACGAGAACGAAGACGAAGAGGAAACCACCACAACGACCACCACGACGACCACGACCACCGAGACCACGGGCGGCGACACCACCGGCGGCACCGGTACGACCGGTGGCTCGACGGGCGGCTCCACTGGTGGGTCGACCGGCGGCGATGGCGGCACGCCTACGCCCACGCCTACGCCCACGCCTACGCCCACTCCCGACCCTTCGCCCACGCCTGACGATACGGTCGGCTAGAAATTCATCCAGCCATAAGCAACAAGGCCCCCGAGCAGCTTATTGAACTGCTCGGGGGCCTTTTAGTTCGAAGCGACCTGGTAGGCGATCTTTATACCGGCAAACAAAAAAGGGGGGTACCGACCAACGTCGATACCCCCTTACAAGCCACGATGTCAGCGCACGCAGTGCCGAGCGCACGACCCGCACGCCTACTTGCGAGAATTGCTCAGCTTATTGATCAGCGCCTCGAGACGCTCGCCGTCCTCGGCCGTCTGGGCAATAACCAAAATCGTATCGTTGCCGGCAAGCGAGCCAAGCACATCGGGCAACTCTGCCGCATCAACGGCGGCGGCGATGCCGGAAGCCGTGCCAGGCTGGGCCTTGATCATAACCAGATTATCGGTACGCAAAACGCCCGTTACGAGCTCGGAAACCATACGCTGCAGGTGCAGGTCCTCTGCCAGAACATAGATGCCCTCAGGGAGCTTACGCAGCCCCATATCGGCAATATCGCGAGAGACAGTCGCCTGCGTGCAATCAAAGCCCATAGCGCGGAGCTCATCGACCAGCACGCGCTGCGTGCGGACGTCCTTATTGCGCACAATATCTCTAATGGCATCCTGGCGCCCATTGCGTTTTTTAGCCATACAAACCCTCTCTCCAAAAGATGGCGGAGACAATCAATCAGTGATTGAATAGTTTAACGCTATTTGAAGGCTTTTGTGTATAAGAACGCATTTCGAAACAATTCTATGCAAATTTGTTTCGAAATGAGCCGTTTAGGCGGTTTTTGCACCCGTCCGGTTAAGAAAAGCTGCCAGATGCGTACACATCACGCAGCGCGCGGGCTTGGCGCTGGCGATCGGCCCAAACAACAGACCGAGCCCCCGATGGTTATCCTTGAGCGCGGCGACCATCTGACGGGTTCGAGGCGCCTCGAGCATATCACGCATGCGGGCGGAACGCTCGATTGACGACACTCCATGCGGGCTCAGACACAAATTCTCGATGCAGGCGACCAGTCCGGCAAAGTAGAACTTTTGGCTTGCCAGCTTGAGCCGACCACCGCTATCTGCTTCCGAGAGTGAGTCCGCAAGCTCGTCGAGCGCTCGAGTGTCATCGGATATCCTGGTATACATGGTGGGATCAAAGGCATCTGTAAGCTTAGGTGCCACCGCGTGGAAACAAGCGTCGCCGCAGCCGGACACGAATCGTGCCTGCGAGAGCGCATAAGCCATAAACTCAACCGTACGGTACGCCTTGCCGCGCGACAGGCATGCCTCAAACAGCGGACGGCTATACATCACGCCAGAGGTCTGAGCGACTAGGCCGCCCAAAATCAACTGGGGCAGCCCAGTCACCATAGAAGACTCGTCTTCTATGGCAATAGAGGCAGCATCCAAGACGCGCGAATGACGCTCGCGATGCGCATCGTATCGATCGAGCGACACCGAGGGGAGCACAATGTCTGCCGCAGTATCGCACGCGATATCGACCATCTTGGAAAGGGCCTGCGGAGCAAACCACTCATCGGCGTTCATGGCGATGATTTGAGAGCCGCGCGAGGCATCAAAACCGGCACGAAGACAAGCGCCGCGCTTCGCGTCCTCGACGTCAATCAAATCAATATGGATGTCCCTGTCGGCAGCAACTTGAAGCGAATGGCGCACACCGGGCGCAGCATCGCGGCAGACAACGACAATCTGCAAATCATAGAGGTCTTGGTTCTGGATACTCTCGAGCGCACGCATCGCATAGCTGGGCGAACCTTCTACTACAAGGATCACCGAAAGTCGCGGATGCGAGCCACGTCGAACCAAGTTATCCGTCCTCTCGACAGCAATGAATCAAACTGTCGTTCATGGTACACCCCGGCAATAAAAGCAATGAGACACCGGTTGCACTGCACGCCAAGAACAGATGTTGCACACGCGCAGCCCACAGATGACAGGTGCCGACGAACGTCGCGTCGAGCCCTCCCCTAGTCGAGCACGACAAGCTCGGCGGGATCGTAATCCACGCCCATAAACGTAAGGCCGCAGGCAGGAGCCGTGGGGCCCGCAGCGGTACGATCGCAAGCATCGATGACCTCGCGCATCCACTCGGGTTCACGGCGATGCATGCCAATCTCGACAAGCGTGCCAACGATCGTACGGACCATCGAATGCAGAAACGCATTGCCCTCGATGGTAAACGTCAGGATGTCCTCGTCAAACGCAACCTCATGGCCAAACTCGGCGCGCATTACGCAGCGGTGCGTAGGTTTGCCCACGGCAGAGGCAACCTTGCAAAAGCTTTTAAAGTCCTGCTCGCCCAAAAGCGCAGGGCAGGCGGCCGCCATCGCATCGACGTCGAGGGGATAGCGATGCCACCACACAGCACCGCGTGACAGCACGGGCCGCGCATCACGATCGGCAATGCGATAGGTGTAAGTGCGAGAGCGCGCGTCAAAGCGCGCAGAAAAGCCCTTACGGGCCCTGTAGACCTCGTTTATGGCGATATCTTTGGGCAGCAGGGCATCCATAGCCCGCAGCCACCTACGGCGCGTACACGCGAGCTCAGCGTCCGTTACGGGAACGCTGATGTACTGAGCCACGGCATGTACGCCGGCATCGGTACGCCCCGCGCACGTCAGATCGATCGGACGGCGAAGCAGCGTCTCGATGGCTCGACGCAGCTCACCCGCAACCGTCGTCTGTCCCGGCTGCTCGGCAAATCCGCTATACGACGAGCCATCATAGGCCACGCGAAATACGAGCGTGGCGTCAAGCTCGGAAATCGAATTGAAATCAGACGGCGCAGTCATGGGCGCTCCCAACAAACAAGTAACGGTATCGCGACAAAAAAAGAGGGGTACGCGAACGTACCCCTCGAATATAGCCTATGCAGACGGAATGTCTACTCAGCGGTCTCCTCAGCAGGAGCCTCCTCGACAGCCTCGACCTTCTTGGGAGCAGCGGCCTTCTTGGGGGCCGGAGCAGCCTTCTTGGCCTTAGGCGTGCAAGGCTCGGTGACGAGCTCCATGATAACGATGGGAGCGTTGTCGCCCTTGCGGTTGCCGAGCTTCATGATGCGGGTGTAACCGCCGTTGCGGTCCTGCCACATGCCCTGGGCAGCCTTGTCGAAGATCTCGGCAACGAGCTGCTTATCGCCGAGCTTGGCGATAGCCAGACGACGAGAGTGCAGGTCGCCCTTCTTGGCCCAAGTGATGATCGGGTCGACGACCGAACGCAGCGCCTTAGCGCGGGTCTCGGTGGTCTTGATGCGGTCGTTCTCGAAGAGGGCCTTAGCAAGGCTCTTCTTCATGGCCTTGGTGTGGCTCGCATCGGTGCCGAGCTTCAGGCCCTTCTTAACGTTGTGACGCATGGTCTAGTTTCTCCTCAAATATGCGAAGCATTAAGCCTTCAGGCTCAGGCCCATGGACTCAAGCTTGTCCTTCACTTCCTCGATCGACTTAACACCGAAGTTACGGATGTTGAGCAGATCGTTCTCCGAGAACTCAACGAGCTGACGGACCGAGTGAATGCTGGCGCGCTTAAGGCAGTTGTAGGAACGGACGGAAAGGTCCAGATCCTCGATCTGCTTGTCCAGCTCGGCGTTGTCGTTGGTGACCTCGGGAGCGAAGATCGAAGCCTCCTCCTCGACCTCGGGGGTCTCGGCAAGGTTCATAAAGGCGGCCATATGCTGGTTGATGATATTGGCAGCCTGGACCACGGCGTCGCGCGGGGCGATGGAGCCGTTGGTCTCGATCTCGAGGACAAGGCGGTCGTAGTCGGTGTGCTGACCGACACGGCAAGCCTCAACGAGCTTGGCGCAACGGGAAACCGGCGAGTACAGCGAGTCGACGTGGATCACACCGATGGGATCGTTGTCGCGCTTGTTGGCCTCGCCAGAAACATAGCCGCGGCCATAGCCGATGCGCATGCTCATGGTGAGATGGCCACCCTCGGTGAGCGTAGCAATGTGCTGCTCGGGGTTAACCAGCTCAAACTCGGACGGAATAAAGAAGTCCGCACCGGTGACCTCGCAGGGGCCGTCAACCGAGATGGTGGCGGTCGCCTCGTCGGTCGTGCCGAGAGCCCTGAAGACAAGACCCTTGACATTCAGGACGATGTCGGTGACATCCTCGACCATGTTAGGGATGGTCATGAACTCGTGCTGCGCACCATCGATCTGAATAGCCTCGACGGCGGCACCCTCGAGCGAGGACAGAAGAACGCGACGAAGGGAGTTACCCAGCGTATCGCCGTAACCACGCTCGAGCGGCTCGACGGAGACACGAGCAGACGTCTCGTTGATCTCTTCGACCTGAACCTGAGGCCTAATGAATTCTGACATGTATTACCTCCAGCCTCAGCAGCCCGGATGGACTACTTAGAGTAGAGCTCGACGATGAGCTGCTCGTTGATATCACCGCTGATCTGCTCACGCGTCGGCAGAGCGAGCACGTTACCAGACAGCTTCTCGATATCGACCTCGAGCCAGCCAGGGACCTCAAAGCGCTCGGAGGAAATCAGGGCCTCCTTGATGGGGAGGAGGTCACGGAACTTCTCGCCGACAGCGACGACGTCGCCGGCCTTGACGCGGTAGGACGGGATGTCCACGCGCTTGCCGTTCACGGTGAAGTGACCGTGACGGACGGACTGACGAGCCTCTTTGCGGGTGCGGGCGAAGCCAAGACGGAAGACAACGTTGTCGAGGCGAGACTCAAGGATGATCATGAGGTTCTCACCGGTGACGCCGTTCATCTTGCGGGCCTTGTTGAAGTAGCCGTGGAACTGCTTCTCCAGAACGCCATAGATGAACTTGACCTTCTGCTTCTCGCGCAGCTGCATGCCGTACTCAGATTCCTTGCGACGGCGCTTGGGCTGACGGATAGATTCCTTCTTGCTGCTGTAACCGAGCTCAGCGGGATCGATCCCGAGCTGACGGCAGCGCTTAAGAACAGGAGTCCTGTCGATTGCCATATTGATACGATCCTTTCAGTTACACGCGGCGACGCTTCTTGGGGCGGCAGCCGTTGTGCGGAATGGGGGTCTTGTCCTGGATGCTCGAGACCTCGAGGCCAGCAGCCTGGAGGGAGCGGATGGCGGTCTCACGACCGGAGCCGGGGCCCTTGACGAAGACGGAAACCTTCTTCATACCGTGCTCCATGGCCTGCTTGGCAGCAGCCTCGGCAGCCATCTGGGCAGCGAACGGCGTGGACTTACGGGAGCCCTTGAAGCCCACCTGGCCAGCCGACTTCCAGGAAATGACGTTGCCCTGGGGATCGGTGATCGAAACGATCGTGTTGTTGAACGTAGAACGAATGTGAGCCTGGCCCACGGAAATGTTCTTACGGTCCGCGCGCTTCAGACGGGCAGCGCGAACGTTCTTCTTAGCAGTAGCCATCTATCTAGCGCTCCTTATTTCTTCTTCTTAGCACCGATCTGACGCTTCGGGCCCTTGCGGGTACGAGCGTTAGTGTGGGTGCGCTGGCCGCGGACCGGGAGGCCCTTGCGGTGACGAAGGCCGCGGTTGCAGCCGATGTCCATAAGGCGCTTGACGTTCTGGTTGCGCTCACGGCGGAGGTCGCCCTCAACCATGATCTGGTTCTTGTCGATATAATCGCGGATGGCGTTAACCTCATCCTCGGTGAGGTCCTTAACGCGCGTATCCACGTTAACGTTGCACTCGACGCAAATCTTCGTCGCAGTGGTGCGGCCGATGCCGTAAATGTAGGTCAGACCGATCTCAACGCGCTTCTCACGCGGGAGGTCGACACCATTAATACGGGCCAACGTAGTCTCCTCTCTTAACCCTGACGCTGCTTATGACGGGGGTTCTCGCAAATGACGAGGACCTTGCCATGGCGCCTAATGATTTTGCACTTATCGCACATCTTCTTGACCGAAGGACGTACCTTCATCGTTCTTCCTTTCGGTAGCGCTCAAACTACTTCCCTACTATCTACTCGCCCAGCCGCAGGCGTTTAAAACTATGGCTGGTCTTCACACACAATCCGACCGTAGGTTGAGCTAAGCCTGCAGCCGGAAATGGAGTGCGTGTATGCGTGCCGCTATTTATAGCGATAGGTGATGCGGCCGCGGGTCAGGTCGTACGGGGAAAGCTCCACGACAACCCTGTCACCGGGGAGAATGCGGATGTAATTCATTCGGATCTTGCCAGAAATGTTGCACAGAACCGAATGACCGTTCTCGAGCTCGACCTTAAACATGGCATTGGGCAGCGGTTCCTTTACCGTACCCTCGAGCTCAATTGCGTCTTCCTTCTTCACAAGCAATCATCTTTCTCTAGAAAACGACAGCGATTGAGTATTCTACAACACGTATGCACGCATCGTAATAACTTCGTAATGGCTCCACAACTAAGTGGAACTTATTACATTTCTCCGCCTTGGAGCGAACACCAAGCACCTTGGGCATCCGTGGTGAGAATCACCGGACCGTCATTGGTAATAGCGACGGTGTTCTCGTAGTGCGCGGCGGGCAGGTGGTCGTTGGTCGTAACGATCCAACCGTCGGAGCCCGTGCTCACATGGTTGGAACCCATCGTAACCATCGGCTCAATGGCAATGACCATGCCGGCCTGGAGGCGAACGCCCCTCCCCTTCTTTCCATAGTTAGGAACGTTGGGGTCCTCGTGCATCACGCGGCCAATGCCATGGCCCACATAATCACGAAGCACGCCGTAACCGTGAGACTCGGCGAGGGACTGAACGGCATAACCGACGTCCCCGATATGGTTACCGGGAACAGCCTGCTCGATGGCAGCCTTAAGGCAATCGCGAGTGACCTCGCACAAAGCCTTGGCTTCGGGCGTGGGGGTGCCGACGAAAAACGTCCAAGCGTTATCGCCGACCCAACCGTCGACAACGGCTCCCGTATCGATGGAGATGATATCGCCATCGCGCAGGATCATGTCGGGGTTGGGAATACCGTGGACCACGGCATCGTTGATCGATGCGCAAATGGTCCCCGGGAACCCGCCGTAACCCTTAAAGGCCGGGGTGCCGCCATGCATGCGGATAATCTGCTCCGCGAGCTGATCGAGCTCAAAAGTCGAAACGCCGGGGCGCACCATGGCTCCAACGTGGCGGAGCGCCATCTTAGATAGCGCTCCTGCCTTCTTCATCTGCTCGATTTGCGTTGCAGACTTAATCTTGATCATAGACCGAGAGCCTCTTTGACATCCCCGTACACGGTCTCGCGAGCCTGGTCACCGTTGACCGACTTGAGCAGACCCTGGCCACGATAGTAGTCGACGAGCGGGCTCGTGGACTTCTCGTAGACGTCAAGACGGTTCTTGATGGTCTCGGGCTTGTCGTCGTCGCGCTGATACATCTCGCCGGCGCACTTGGGGCAGGTGGCATCGGCAGCGGTGCCGGTGTAACCGCAGGCACGGCAGGTGCGACGCGAAGACAGACGATCGATAATGACCTCGGGGGCCACATCGACAAGAAGGGCACAGTCGATCTCGCGACCCATGGCGGAGAGCTCGGAATCGAGCGTCACGGCCTGGGCGGTGTTGCGCGGGAAGCCGTCGAGGATGAAGCCCTGCTGGGCGTCATCGGCGGCAAGGCGCTCCTTGACAAGGTCGATCACGAGCTGGTCGGGAACGAGCTCGCCAGCGTCCATGTACTTCTTAGCCTGAATACCAAGCTCGGTGCCACCCTTGACGGCAGCACGCAGCAGGTCGCCCGTGGAAATGTGAGCGACGCCAAACTCGGCGACGAGCTCCTGTGCGACGGTGCCCTTACCGGCACCCGGAGCTCCGAGCAATACGAGGTTCATGAGCAATCCTCCTCTAGCCTATTTAAAGAATCCATCGTAATCATACATCTTGATCTGGCCTTCGAGCTTATCGACCGTGTCGAGCACGACGCCGACCATGATGAGGATGGACGTGCCGCCAAATGCCTGGATCAGCTGGTTACCCGTAAAGGAGAAGATGATCGAAGGCACGATGGCGATGAGCGCCAAAAAGACAGCGCTGGGAAGCGTGATCTTGTTGAGCGCGTTCTTGATGTAGGCCGCGGTAGCCCTACCCGGACGGACGCCCGGAATAAAGCCGCCCTGCTTCTTAAGGTTGTCGGCCGTGTCATCGGGGTTGAACACCATGGAGGTGTAGAAGTACGCGAAGAACACGATGAGGACAACGTTAAGCACCCAGTTGAGCCAACCGGTCGAAAGCGCAGAGGCAACTGCCTGGATCCAGCCGATGCCGGGGAAGAACACGGCAATCTGAGCCGGGAAGTACAGCAGCGCCGAAGCGAAGATGATCGGCACGACACCCGCGGTGTTGACCTTGATGGGCAGGTAGGTGGTCTGGCCACCCATCATGCGACGGCCCACGACGCGTTTGGCGTAGGAGACCGGGATGCGGCGCTGGCCGCGCTCAAGGAAAACAATCAGCGGGATAACCAGCAGGATGATGGCGCAGATGATCACCATAGTGATGATGCCACCGGCATTGCCCTCAGTGCTGGAGAAGATAGCCTGCGGCAGACCGGCCATGATGTTCGCGAAGATGATCAGCGACATGCCATTGCCGATACCGCGCTGGGTGATGAGCTCACCAATCCACATGATCAGCATGGCGCCCGCGGTGAGCGTACCGACGATCATGAGGTCGAAGATGATCTCGGGAGCGCCGGCGCCATTAAAGCTGATGCCGAAGCTCTTAAAGAGGAAGAGGTAACCCACGGAGTTGAGGATTGCCAGAGCCAGGGTGAGGTAACGCGAATACTGCGTAATCTTGGTCTGACCGACCTCGCCCTCGCGGGCAAGCTCATGCAGGGAAGGCACGACGGCCTGGAGCATCTGGAGGATGATCGAGCTGGTGATGTAAGGCATGATGCCCAGCGAAAACACCGACACATAGCTCAAAGCGCCGCCAGAGAAAAGATTCAGGAGGGCCATAGCACCTGCGGCGACCGAATTGTTATCGGTCGAGAAAAGGCCCAGCATCCCCTGGAAGGGAATGCCGGGCACAGGAACGTGCGCACCAATGCGGTACACGACGAGCATAGCTATGGTAAAAAGAATCTTTTCGCGCAATTCTTTGATGCGGAAAGCATTCTTAAGACCATTTAGCACGGCAGCTCGACCTTTCCGCCGGCGGCCTCGATCTTGGCCTGCGCAGAAGCGCTGACCTTGTCGACCTTGACCGTAAACTTCTTGGTGAGCTCACCATTGCCGAGCACCTTGACGGGCTCGAACTCGCTCTTGGTGATGCGAGCGGCCTTAAGAGCGGCACCGTCGATCACAGCGCCGTCCTCGAACTTGCGCTCGAGACGCTCAACGTTAACAGCGGTGTACTCGATACGACGGGGGTTGCGGAAGCCCGGAAGCTTGGGCAGGCGCATAGCCAGCGGAGTCTGGCCACCCTCGAAGCCGGCACCCTTGGTGCCGCCAGAGCGGGAACCCTGGCCCTTCTGGCCGCGGCCAGAAGTGGTGCCGTGACCCGAAGAATTGCCACGGCCGACGCGCTTGCGGTTCTTGGTGGAACCGGGCGCGGGAGTAAGATCGTGAAGCTGCATTTGCTACTCCTCTACAATCTCGACAAGGTGCTTGACCTTGAAGATCATGCCGCGGACGGACTCGTTGTCAGCAATCTCGCGAACCTCGCGGATCCTGTGGAGACCGAGGGCACGGACAGTACGGACCTGGTCCTGCTTGCAACCATTGGTGCTGCGGACCTGCTTGATCTTGATGGTGTCAGCCATGCTTAGTTCTCCTTACCGACGAACATCTCGGAGACCGTCAGGCCACGGCGAGCCGCGACGTCCTCAGGGCTGGAGAGCTCCTTGAGGCCCTCGACGGCAGCCTTGATGATATTGAGGCCGTTGTCGGTACCGAGGGACTTGGACAGGACGTTCTTGATGCCAGCAAGCTCGAAGAGGGGACGCACAGCGCCGCCGGCGATAACGCCGGTACCCTCGACAGCGGGCTTGATGATGATGCGGCCGGCACCAAAGTGACCGAGAACCTCGTGCGGGATGGTGCCCTGATCGGTCACCGGCACGTGGAACATGTTCTTCTTGGCATCGAGAGACGCCTTGGAGATGGCCAGGGGCACCTCAGCGGACTTGCCCATGCCAACGCCGACGTTGCCCTTGCCGTCGCCAACGACGACGAGAGCGACGAGGCTCATGCGACGACCACCCTTGACGGTCTTCGACACGCGGTTGATGTAAACGACGCGCTCCTCGAACTCGGAGGCCTCGCGCTGCTGCTTCTGATTACGAGCCATGTGCTACATACCTCCTAGAACTCGAGACCGGCGGCACGAGCACCGTCGGCGAGGGCCTTGACGCGGCCATGGTAGATACGGCCACCGCGATCGAAGGCGACCTTGGTGATGCCGGCCTCGATGGCGCGCTTGCCAACGAGCTGACCGACCTTCTCCGCAGCCTCCTTGTTCGAGGTGTGGGTGCCCTTGAACTCGGCCTCGAGGGTCGAGGCAGAGACGAGCGTCAGGCTGGAGCCCTTGCTGTCGTCGATGATCTGGGCATAGATGTTGGCGTTAGTGCGGGTCACGCGAAGACGCGGACGCTCGGAGGTACCCGAGACCTTGCCGCGAACACGACGCTGACGACGCTTGAGGCCTTCCAGCTTCGCCTTATGCTTGTTCATACGTAAACTCCTAAAAAGGTTGATCTTGCCAGCACCTGACGGGGTGCTGGTCTTATGCGAGTGAGTCGGTTACGACTACTTGGCGGCCTTACCCAGCTTGCGGCGGATGTGCTCGCCAACATAGTGGATACCCTTGCCCTTGTAAGGCTCGGGAGGACGATGGCCGCGGATCTCAGCGGCGATCTGACCGACCTGCTGCTTGTTGATACCCTTGACGTTCACGTGGGTGTTGTCGGGAACCTCGAAGGTGATGCCCTCGGGAGCCTCGACGATCACGGGGTGCGAGAAGCCCAGGGAGAACTCGAGGTTCTTGCCCTTCTGCTGCACGCGGTAACCGACGCCGGCGAGCTCGAGCTTCTTCTCGAAGCCCTCGGAAACGCCAACAACCATGTTGTGGATGAGGGCGCGGGTGAGGCCGTGGCGGGCACGGGTCTCACGCTCGTCGTCGGGACGGGAAACGGTGAGGACGTTGTCCTCGACGTTGATAGCGAGCTTCTCAAAGACATCGAGCTCGAGCTGGCCCTTGGGGCCCTTGACGACAACGTTGTTGCCGTTGACTGCCACTTCGACTCCGGCGGGAATCTGGACAGGCTTATTACCGATACGAGACACGGTGATCTCCTTTCCTTCTACCTACCGAGCGAATTACCAGACGTATGCGATGATCTCGCCGCCGACGTTGTGCTTGCGAGCATCGCGGTCGGTCATGACGCCATGGCTGGTGGAAATAATGGCGGTACCAAGGCCACCGCGGACGCGGGGCATGTCGGCAACGCCAGTGTACTTACGCAGGCCCGGCTTGGAAATGCGGCGGATGCCGTTGATGACCTTAGCCTTCTTGGGACCATACTTAAGCGTGATGTGCAGAGTCTTCTGGGGAACGGTGTCCTCGACATCGTAGCCCTCGATGTAGCCCTCCTCGTGCAGAACACGAGCGATCTCGACGAGCTTCTTGCTGCTCGGCATGGAGACCGTGGCCTTGTTCACAGAGTTAGCGTTACGGATGCGCGTAAGCATATCTGCGATCGGGTCTGTAAGGTTCATACAGATTCTCCTTCGTTCTTGATGAACACGTGCTCTTGGTTCTTCGCCGCCCTTAACGGCAAAGCCTTTTTAGCGCGTTTTCCCTGTTCCAAACTGATGCTTGAAACGCTGGTAGTGACTTACCAGCTGGCCTTCTTAACGCCGGGAAGCTCGCCCTTGAGTGCAAGCTCGCGGAAGCAGACACGGCACAGGCCGAACTTGCGGTACACAGAGTGCGGACGGCCGCAGCGCTGGCAGCGCGTGTACTCACGAGTAGAGAACTTCTGCTTGCGATTGCACTTGACGATCATCGATGTCTTAGCCACTTATATCCTCCTCACATAGAGTATTGTTCGCCCCAAGCGCCGCCCCCTTGTGGGAACGGCGCTTATAGGGCAGGTGAACCTATTTCTTGAACGGGAAACCGAAGGCGTCCAGAAGGGCCTTGGCCTCCTCATCGGTGTTGGCGGTGGTCACGAAAGTGATGTCCATACCACGCTGGTGATCGACGGAGTCGAAGTCGATCTCGGGGAAGATGAGCTGCTCGGTGACGCCCATGGAGAAGTTACCACGGCCGTCGAAGCTCTTGGCGGAGATGCCGCGGAAGTCGCGGATACGGGGGATCGCGACGGAGGTCAGACGATCGAAGAACTCCCACATACGGTCGCCACGCAGGGTAACCTTGCAGCCGATCGGCATACCAGCGCGCAGGCGGAAGGTAGCGATGGACTTGCGGGCACGGGTGATCATCGGCTGCTGGCCGGTGATGGCGCGCAGGTCGCGCACGGCACCGTCGATGGCCTTGGAATCGGTAGCGGCCTCGCCGACACCCATGTTCACGACGATCTTCTCAAACTTGGGGATCATCATGACGTTCTCGTACTGGAACTTGTCCTGAAGCTGCTGCTTGACCTCGTTGTTGTACTTGGTCTTCAGACGCGGCACATACTTCTCTTCTGCCATTGTTCACTCCTTCTTGGGGTTTTAAGCACGGGGCGTGGCCACGATGGGTTGTCCTCGTGCCTCCTGGCTGCATCCGCGCCGCTCATGGCATTTCGCGGTTTGGACTCGACGCAGCAGGAGCCGACAAAACAATCAGTACTATACGCGCATCGGGAGCGTATTTCCAGAAAAACCTCGTCTGCCTGCACAACTCCACAACTCCCCCGCACAAATGGGTCCCAACAAGCAGTTGCGGTGAAATAGTTCCTGGTTGACCGCCCGTCAGGCTTATCTAGGAACTATTTCACCGCAACTTATTGATGGGGATGCGACTAGCGCTTGCGGGGGACGAGTTTGGTGCGGCGCAGGTGGATCATCTCGGCGGCGATGGAGATGGCGATCTCTTCGGGATCCTCGGCCTCGATGGCGACTCCGATCGGCAGGTGCAGCTCGTCGATCTGGTCCTGTGTAAAGCCCTCCTGCTCCAGGCGGGCGCGCACAAAGGCCGTCTTGCGGCGCGAGCCCAAGCAGCCCAGGTAGGCGGGCTTGGCGCGCATCGCCTGAATCACCACGTCGATATCGGACTTGTGGCCCGCTGTGGCCACGACCACCAAGTCGCGCGGGCCGATGGGGCACAGCTCGCTCAGTTTCTTGTAGTCGACCAGACGACGGTCGTAGACACCGGGCACCCATTCGGGTGTCAACGTGCCGGGGCGATCGTCGCACGCTACAACGGCAAAGCCCGCCGCCGTGAGCACCCGCGCCGTCGCGGCGCCCACGTGGCCGCAGCCAAAGATATAGGTCAGGCCCTCGGGGCAGAGCGTCTCAATGTGCGCCGCGGGAATCTCGGAGGCTGCGTTGGTGTAGGTGACCCTACTCCCCTCCTCCACCAGCGAAAGCCCGGGGCAGCCCGCAATGGTGCGGCGCGATGCATCGCCATGGTGCTCGGCCACATCGCCCTCGAGTGCGCTCGCGATAAACGGTTCAAAGTCGATGACGAAGTCGCCGATGCGTCGATACGCCAAGACGTCGGCAATTTTCTGGAACAACGGCACCTGCGATACATCCAGATGCAGGTAGCACAGGCAGATGGCTCCGCCGCAAATCATGCCGGTATCGGAGTTCTCGCCGCCCATGGTGTAGCGGACCAGACGCGACTGTCCCGCGCTCAGCAGCTCGCGCGCCTCGTCCAGCGCAAAGAGCTCGATCTTGCCGCCGCCGATGGTACCCGCTTGGCTGTCATCGGCAAAGACGGCCATCCAGGCGCCCACGCCGCGCGGCGATGACCCTGCCGTGCCGGCCACGACCACCAGCTCGCACGTCTTACCAGCCTTCAGAGCGCCAAGCGCCGCATTCACCACATCGAGCTTTTCCATTGCCGCCTTCTATCCTCTAAAGACATCGGTGAGCATAGCGAGTGCCTCGAGCACACCGCCGCCGACCGACGTCGCCTTGTCCGAAATGTAGTTGATATAGCTGGCATCGCCACGCGGATCGACATCGGCACATTTAAAGCCCTCAGTCACCTGCACGCCGTTCGCCAAAAGCCCGCGCAGACAGCCATCGATCTGCGTGCACATGGGCATATCTCCCGCGTAGCCAATCACGTCGCCGGCGCTCACGATGTCGCCGATTGCGCGGTCGGACCGAAACACGCCGTCGGCGGGGCTGTGGATAACGCGCTCCTTGCCATAGCCAGCGATAATGCCCGGCACACCCGTGTTGGGCTGCGGCGAACCTTGGGTAATGACACGGCCGAGAAAATGCCCGCGCATGGTCTCGACCACGGCGTCGCAATCGACCGGCGCGGTAAAGCCCGGCCCCACGGCGATGACGGCAGGCGCCATGTCGCGCGTGGTGCTCAGGTTGCGCTTGGCCAAAATCGCGTCGACCACAGCCGCGGGTTTAAGCTCATCAAGCATCTTGGCCTGAGGGTCCACCACGACGGCAACATCCCCCGCTTGGGTAATCTCGAGCGCCTCAGCCGGCGTCAGTGCCAAGCGAGCGCGAATGCCTTCGACCTCGACCTCGCCCAGGCGAATGGCCTCGCAAAAACTGATTGTGCGGCGGATGCACGTGGGAACCGCGATATCGGCCATAACGACCGACACGCCGGCGCGAACCAAACGAGCGGCGACGCCCGTGGCGATATCGCCAGCGCCGCGAACATAAACGAGCATTCCCGGGGCACCTCCCTGTGCTACGGTTTGAGCAGAGCAAAAGCGGTTCGACCGCTACTCTGATGATTATTTATTATCACAGTATTATACGGCGGTGAACAGATGGAAACGACGAGCGGAAACCTTGCCTCCGCGCTCAAGATCGAGCCGGGCATTACCGCAATTATCGGCAGTGGCGGCAAGTCGACATTGCTGAAAACGCTGGGTCTTGAGCTCATGCGCGCCGGCGACAGGGTGCTCCTCTGCACCACCACGCACATGTTTCCCGTCGCCGGCGTGCCATGGGACGGGTCGAGCCGTCGCCTGGACGCCGCGCTTTGGAAGCCGGGGACCCTGCATGTTCCCGGCTGCACCTGCGAGGCATGCGCGGGACTTGCCCGCGGAAGCATCTGCCAGGCAGGTGTTTTGGACCCGGAGACAGGCAAGCTCTCCGCCCCCGCCGAGCCGCTCAACGAGCTGGCGCAGCGCTATGACTATGTGTTGGCCGAGGCAGATGGCAGCAAGCGACTCCCGCTCAAGGCGCATGCCGCCTGGGAGCCGGTAATTCCCGCCGCCACGGCAGACGTTGTCTGGGTCGTCGGCGCCTCGGGGCTGGGCAAGCCCGTCGCCGAGGTTGCCCACCGCCCCGAGCTCTTTTGCGAGCGTTGCGGCTGCGAGCTCACCGATATCGCCACGCCCGAGCGCGTCGCCATGGTGCTCAATGCCGAACTGCGGATGCTGAACCTCAACAATGCCCGCATCATGCTCAACCAAGTCGACACGCTTGCCGACCCAACGATGGCAGATCGCTTCGAGGCAGTCCTCAACCGCTCCCTCATCGCCACCAGTCTCAAGTAGCCAGCCCCAGTCTCCGCAGTTGCGGTGAAATACGGACTGTTTGGCCACCTAATGGCCCCAACAGTCCGTATTTCACCGCAACTGCGGAGGGGTCCGGCACTCCCCCCCCTGTTAGCGGGGGACGTAGCGGCCGGGTTGGGCTCCGGTGGGCTCGCCGTCGCGCGCGGCCAGCACGCCATTCACAAACACAGCCTTGGCGCGGCCATGTGCCTCAAAACCCTCGAGCGGCGTGTAGTCCACAGCCTGATGCTGCGTCGCCGCGCGAATGGTCCAGCGCGCCTTGGGATCCCACACGCACACGTCGGCATCGGCACCCTCGGCAAGACAGCCCTTGCGCGGATACATGCCAAAGACGCGCGCCGGGTTCTCGCTCATCAGGCGGCAGAGGTCCTCGGGGCCCAGCTGTCCCTCAAAGCTCGTAGCGATCGCGACGGGACGATGCTCCACACCGGGTCCGCCGTTGGGAATCGCGCGGAAGTCGTCGCGCCCGCGGTCCTTTTGCCCGTGCAGGTTAAAGCTGCAGTGGTCGGTGGCGATCGTATCGATCTCGCCGGCCACAAGCGCCTCGCGCAGTGCCGCACGGTCGCCCGCATGGCGCAGCGGCGGGCTCATCACATATTTGGCGCCCGCAAAGCCGTCCTCGCCCTGCTCCAAATAGCACGTATCGTCGAGCATCAGATACTGAGGGCAGGTCTCGACATAGATATTCTTCTGCCCGCGCGCCTTGGCGGCACGAATGGCCTCGAGCCCCAGCTTGGTCGAAAGGTGCACCACGTTGACCGGTGCGTCGCCGGCCAGGTGCGCCAGATATAGCAGACGGCTCACTGCCTCGGCCTCGCACACGTCCGGACGGCTGAGCGCGTGGCCCTCGGGCCCGTGGATACCCTGCTCAAACACGCGCTTCTGCAGCTCATTCACCAGCGTGCCGTTCTCGCAATGCACGCACAGTATGCCGCCAATATGCTTGAGCTCCTCGAGCACCTCGAGCGTCTCGGCATCGTCCAAGCGCAGGTGATCGTAGGCAAAGTAGGTCTTGAACGACGATACGCCCGCCTCGCGCATGGCCGAAAGGTCGGCGCGGTTGCGCTCGTTCCACTCGGCGAGTGCCATATGAAAGGCGTAGTTGGCCGTGCAGGTTCCGTCGGCGCGGCGATGCCACTCGGCCAAGGCATCGGGCATGGTCACGCCGCGATCGGCCGTCGCGTAGTCCACGATGGTCGTCGTGCCGCCGCAGGCAGCCGCGCGCGTGCCGGTCTCAAAGCTATCGGCTGTCCAATCCATGCCGGTCCAGCACTGCATGTGCGTGTGGCCGTCGATAAAGCCGGGAAACACCCAGCAGCCCGCGGCGTCCTCGACGGTATCGCCCTCGGCCGGCTCAATCGCCGCGGCAATCCGCACGATCTTATCGCCATCCATGGCAAGATCGGCACGGCGAAGCCCCTGTGGCGTCACGAGCGCGCCGTTTTTTATGATGATCATAATTGCTCCTTATTGATTGATGCTGTTGGCCACGCGATCAAAATACGAGCAGGCAGCGATATGCTCCGTTATGCGTTGCTGTCCCTTGGCGGTATCGACGTCCCACAGCTCGTAGGCACGCGCCTCGACCAGCACCACGTCGGTACGGTCCTTGAGGATCGAACCGCCGCCGTCCTTGCCCTCAAGACGCATGAGCGCATCGAACAGTTCCGCCGGAAAGAGCACCGGACTCGAAGGCTCACCGTTGCACGCCAAGCGCACCGGATGTTTGCGGTCACGCTCGTCAAACGCGCGAACCATGGCCTCAAAAGAATCCGCGCTCACGAGCGGCTGGTCGCCCGGCAAAAAGAGGCAACCTTTCCAGTTGCGTTCGGCTCCCCACGAAAGGCCCGCACGGACGCTTTCGCTGCGCAGCTCGCCATTGTGCAGCACACACGGGCAATGCTTGTCCTCGCAAATCTTAGCGACCTCGGGCCAACGCGTCGAAACCACGACGTCAAAGCCCCGGGGAACCGAATCGATGGTCCGGACAATCAGCGGCTCGCCATAGATATCGGCAAGCATCTTGTTGGAGCCAAACCGCTTGCCCTCGCCCGAAGCCATAATGACGCAACCGAGTTTCATGGCGATACCTCCCCTGAAACCATCGTACCCATAACTCGCGCCGCGGGCATCCACATCGAAAGCGCTTATCCCGCACGCCCGCGATGTAAAAAAGGGGCACCCCGCCGGTTGGCAGAGCGCCCCCTTTACATGGCTTACCTCAACCCGGCTTTAGGCCTGGAGCCAACGGGCGGTGTTACGCTCGTCGAGGGCCTTGAGGGTAGCGGCGGGATCGGCAACCTTCTGCAGGAACATCATGGCAGCGATGGCGTACGGCTTGTAGCTGGCCTCCTTGTACATGCCCACGCGGTGCATGTCGAAGACGTCGGCGTTAACCTCGCCGTGCTCGCAGGAGACACCGGAGATGTCGGCGGGCAGCGGGTGCATAAAGATGGTGTCCTGGCCGTTGGCGGTCTTCTCCATGAGTTCGGTCGTGGAGCACCAGTCCTGATGGGTGGCGTTCTGGGCGAGCAGCTCCTTCTCGAGCGCAGCGATGCCGGCGTCATCGCCCTCGGCGTACAGGTTGGTACGCTTCTCCATGGCGGCAAACGGAGCCCAGCTCTTGGGGATCACGATGTCGGCGCCCTCGAAGGCCTCGGCCATGGTGTTGGCCTGCTTAAAGGTGGTGCCGGACTCGGCGGCATAGCCCTTGGCGCGCTCGACGACCTCGGGCATGAGGTCATAGCCCTCGGGGTGAGCCAGGGTGACGTCCATGCCAAAGCGGGGCAGCAGGCTGATCAGCGACTGCGGGCAGGACAGCGGCTTGCCGTAAGAGGGCGAATAGGCCCAGGTGACGGCAACCTTCTTGCCCTTGAGGTTCTCAAGGCCGCCAAACTCGTTGATGAGGTAGAGCATGTCGGCAGAGGACTGCGTGGGGTGGTCGGAATCGGACTGCAGGGAGATGAGCGTGGGACGGTGATCCAGGACGCCATCCTCGTAGGCCTGCTGGACAGACTCGGAGACCTCGGCCATGTAGGCGTCGCCCTTGCCGATGTACATGTCATCGCGGATGCCGATGACGTCGGCCATGAAGGAGATCATGGTAGCGGTCTCGCGGACGGTCTCGCCGTGAGCGATCTGGGACTTCTTCTCGTCCAGGTCCTGCAGCTCAAGGCCGAGCAGGTTGGCAGCCTTAGAGAAGGAGAAGCGCGTACGGGTGGAGTTGTCGCGGAACAGGGAGACGGCCAGGCCCGAGTCGAAGATCTTGGACGAGACGTTGTTCTCGCGCAGCTCGCGCAGGGCGTCGGCGACGATGTAGAGAGCCTTGAGCTCATCGGTGGTCTTGTCCCAAGTGTGCAGGAAGTCGCTGCCGTACATACCCTTAAAATCGAGGCCGTTCAGCTGCTCGACGAGCTCGGTAAACTTAGCGTCCATGGAAATGTCCTTTCTAAAGATGAAACGATCGCAATGAGTAGATGTGCTCCGGCATGCGCGTGTGGCTAGAACATGCAGAACACCATGACGAGGACCCGCCACCGTTGAGGAAGCATGGGAGATAACGACCGCGGGCCCCAAGTCAACAGGGGGTGCCGGGGACACGAGCGGCCCCCGGCTCAACAAAATCGAGGAATGGGACTAGTCGATCTTGTTGTTGGTCAGACCGGCGCGGAACACGGTGGCGTCGCCATCGGCCTGGCTCGGATCGTAGAGGTTCAGGGCAGCCACATACATGGCGGCAGCGGTGACCAGGTCGTCCTTGTAGGTGACCTCGTTGGGAGCGTGAGCCTGAGACTCGGCACCCGGGCCAAAGCCCACGCAGGGGATGCCGTAGCGGCCCTGGATGGAGACGCAGTTCGTGGAGAAGGTCCACTTGTCGCACAGCGGGCGACCGGTGCGCTTGTCCATGCTGGGCTCGCAGCCGATGCGCTCGTCACCAAACATGGCCTTGTGGGCGTCGACGAGGGCCTTGACGTGCGGAGCGGTCTCCTTGTTGATCCACGTGGGGAAGTAAGCCTCAGTCTCGTAGACCTCGCCGGTCCAGGACGGACGGTCGTACATGTACATGGAGACCTTCACGTCGTCGCCGTACTTCTTGGCGGCCGGCAGGTTGCGGATCTCGTCCAGGCAGGACTCCCAGGTCTCACCGGCGGTCATGCGACGGTCGATGGAGATGGCGCAGGAGTCAGCGACAGCGCAGCGGCTGGGGCTGGTGTAGAAGATCTGGCTGACGGTGCAGGTGCCGCGGCCCAGGAAGCGGGCATCCTCGAAGTGCTCGGGGTTGTACTTGGGGTCGAGCATCTTGACGAGACCCTTGATGTCGGTCGACTCGTCGCAGCCGTTGTTGTTGAGGGCGCGGACGTCGGCGATGATGTCGGCCATCTTGTAGATGGCGTTGTCGCCGCGGTCGGGAGCGGAGCCGTGGCAGGAGGTGCCGTGAACGTCGACACGGATCTCCATGCGGCCGCGGTGACCGCGATAGATGCCGCCGTCGGTGGGCTCGGTGGAAATGACGAACTCGGGCTTAATGCCGTCCTTGTTGTAGATGTACTGCCAGCACATGCCGTCGCAGTCCTCTTCCTGGACGGTGCCGACGACCATGATCTTGTAACCCTCGGGGATGAGGCCCATGTCCTTCATCATCTTGGCAGCGTAGGTAGCGGAAGCCATGCCGCCCTCCTGGTCAGAGCCGCCGCGGCCGTAGATGATCTCGTCGGTCTCGTAGCCCTCATAGGGATCGGCGTCCCAGTTCTCGATGTTGCCGATGCCGACGGTGTCGATGTGGGAGTCGATGGCGATGATCTTGTCGCCCTCGCCCATAAAGCCCATGACGTTGCCCAGGCCGTCGACCTTGACCTCGTCATAGCCAAGGCTCTCCATCTCGGCCTTGATGCAGGCAACAACCTCACCCTCCTCGCAGGACTCAGAGGGGTGAGAGATCATAGCGCGCAGGAAGCGAGTCATATCAGCACGATGAGACTCAGCAGCAGCCTTGATTGCGTCGAAATCGAGTTCTTTAGCCATTGTTCATAACCTTTCAAACGAAGGAATCTACCTGTGAGGTGGCGGAGCGATACCTATTTACTCCGTCCCAACGATTAGCAAGTGGGATATTCGCCCTCCCAGACGATGCGACGGTACTGATCGGGGTCCGTGTCACCTTCCGTGGAGAAGCAGAGCACGGAGCTCGTCTTATCCAGGCCGATGAGCTCCTTGAGCTCGGCGTACTCGGGATCGAGCATGAGAGTCTCGACCAGGCCGGTGGTCACAGCGCCGGACTCGCCGGAGATGACGCGCGGGTCGCCCTTCTCGGGAGCGCCCAGGGTGCGCATGCCGCGAGCGGTGACCCAGTCGGGGCAGGACACGAAGGCGGTGGTGTGGTTGCGCAGGATATCCCAGCCCAGGATGTTGGGCTCGCCGCAGCACAGGCCGGCCATGATGGAGGGCATGTCACCGTCCACGATACGCGGATCTCCGTCGCCGGCGGCAGCGCCCTTGTACAGGCAGGCGGCAGGCGCGCACTCAACCACGACGAAGGTGGGCGGGTTATCGGGATACAGGTTGGTGAAGTAGCCCACCACGGCGCCGGCGAGCGAACCCACGCCAGCCTGGACAAACACGTGCGTCGGGCGGTTGATGGCCATCTCGCGCAGCTGCTCGGCAGCCTCGGAAGCCATGGTGCCGTAACCCTCCATGATCCAGGACGGGATCTTCTCGTAGCCCTCCCAGGCGGTGTCCTGAACGATGACGCCGCGCTCGCAGGCGTCAGCCTCGGCGGCGGCCATGCGCACGCACTCGTCGTAGTTGACCTCTTCGATGGTCACCGTGGCGCCCTCGGCGGCAATGTTATCGAAGCGGGGCTTGGTGGAACCCTTGGGCATGTGCACGACAGCCTTCTGGCCCAGCTTGTTGGCAGCCCATGCCACGCCGCGGCCATGGTTGCCGTCGGTGGCGGTAAAGAAGGTAGCCTGGCCAAAGTCCTCGGCCAGCTGATCGGAGGTCAGGTAATCGAAGGTGCAGTCGGCAACGTCCTTGCCGGTCTCGTCGGCAATGTAGTTGGCCATGGCAAACGAGCCGCCCAGGACCTTAAAGGCGTTGAGGCCAAAGCGATAGCTCTCGTCCTTAACGCACAGGTTGGACAGGCCCAGACGCGCGGCCTGGCCGTCCAGGCGGGCAAGCGGAGTGACGGTGTACTGGGGGAACGACTGGTGGAAGGCGCGGGCCTTCTTCACGTGGTCGAGGCTCATGATTCCCAAGTGCTTGTCATCGCTCTTGGGCATCGTGTTGCTCGCCCACTGGATCTTATCGGCCATACGGTGAACTCCTTAAGTTCTCTCTTGCCGGCCCCCGCATACGCGTTTCAGCCCGATCCCATTCACACGGCTGAACTTTTATGTGGATGCCAAACAAAAAGTTTGTTAGTAATGTTCTATCACACTTTTTGATTGGCATACCTAACGAATTGTTTGTTGCCGTAATCGGTACTTTTTCGCCGCCGAACGGTCACACGACGCAGCGACGCTTTCGTTATTTGCGAACAGGTGTGGTTTATGGCACAGTGAGCCCAAACTAATTTTTAGGAAGGTACCCATGACCCCCGCACAGATTGAGTTTTACAAGCGCCTCGCACACGGCCTGGCGCTCCAATTTGGCCCCAACTGCGAAGTCGTCGTCCACGATCTGGAGACCGAGGACGTAGACCACTCCATCGTAGTGATCGAAAACGGCCACGTCAGCGGGCGCAAACTGGGTGACGGCCCCAGCCATATCGTGTTTGAGTCCATGCACGAGGGCGCCACCGATGTACACGACCGCGAGCCGTACCTCACTAAAACCACCGACGGCAAGCTGCTCAAATCGTCGACGATCTTTATCCGCAACGACGAGGGCAAGCCCGTCGGCATTTTGGGCATCAACTTTGACATTACGCTTATGAAGGCTTTTGAGCGTTCGCTCGACGCCTTTACCGGCACCGGCGGCACGGGCTATACCGAGCCCGAGCCCATTACCAAGAACATCGGCGACCTGCTCGAGGACCTGCTGCACGAGTGCGAGCAGTTTGTGGGCAAGCCCGCGGCGCTCATGACCAAAGACGAGCGCATTCGTGCCATTGGCTACCTCGACCGTCGCGGCGCCTTCCTCATTTCCAAGTCGAGCGAGCGCGCCTGCGAGTTCTTTGGCATCTCCAAGTACAGCTTCTATAGCTACCTCAATGAGGCCAAGGCGGCGGCCGGCGACAAGTAGGCACTCGCCTGGATTGCCCCTCCCCTTTTGGGCGCGAGTTCTGGAAAGCACGAATCCAAGACCGAGCCGCTTGGGAAGTTCCATATAATCGATGTCATTAGTATTTCGAAAGGATGGAACAGAATGGCGTTGAGCAAGGCATCATGCACCGGTCGCGGATTGATTCCGGCAATTGGTGGACATGTGCACCGCATGTTCGATGAGGGTGAAGACGACCTGTTTTCGCTGAGCCTTGACGACGTGATGGATGATCGCCCGTGGACCGCCGACGAACTCATGGGCGGCGGGGCTCGCCCGTCAAACCCCAATCCCGCACTTGCGCCTAAGCCCGCATCTGCGCCGACTCCTGCGCAGTCGCCCGTTTCGACGCCCGCGCCTACGCCCGCACCCACTTCGGCGCCCACGCCCGCTCCCCGCCCCGCAAGCGACCCATCCGAGACGGCGGCATTTCTCGCTGCAGCGACGCAGGGCAAATCGGCCGACAGCACCGTTATGTACAGCGCCCAGCAGTTGCCCGTTCCTGCGGCACGCAAGCCTCCGGTCACAAGCCTCGATGAGCCCGTTGCCCGTCAGGTTGCCTACGATTCCTGGGCTGCAGCCGATCTGGATGAGACCTCTACCGACATGTCGGCGCTCGACGTTCCAGTTAACCCGCTTTTTGCCGCCAACACGAGCGCCGCGGACTATGAGGGCGGTGCGGCATATTCCGATTATTCCGATGACTATGCTGGCACCGGTCGCATCGAGACCGAGGATTATGGCACCGCATCGAGCGATTATCCCAACGATCCGTACACTGCCACGCCTGCACCGGAATATGACCCGGAGGTCGCGTCCGCGCCGGCGTATACCAAAAGCACGGGCGAAGAGCGCTTCGCCGATTATTACGCCGAGGAAAAGGCACTGCGTTTCTCGGAATTTCCGCAGGCAGTCAAGGTTGCCTTTATCGCCATTATCATTGCCCTGCTCGGCGTCATTGCGTTTGAGGGATTCCAGCTGTTCCGCGGCCCCACCCAAGCGGAGTCGGAAACCCAGCAAAAAGAGGACGATAACCAGTACCTGGACATCAACACCCTCAAGGGCGACCCCAACGACGGGGACGACGAGTAGCGAGGGCTGAAGGCGGCCGCAGGATTCCGCATCCAGCACCGGCTTCTAAGTGCTGTTTTGTCATCCATCCACACTTTTCCGGATATTTTTCCTATCGAATTTGACACTTTTCCGAAGTTTTAAGGTGCCTATTTCGACACTTTTCCGTACCGCTGGCCCGGACGGATCTCGATCTGCGAGGGGCACGGCCTCGCCAGGAGCATGTCCGCCAAGGGCTGCAGCCCGGACAACGCGGCGATGGAGGGCTTCTTCGGCCTGCTCAAGAGGGAGTTCTGGCACGGCAGGGACTGGTCGGGCTGGACCCCCGCCCGCTTCATCGAGGAGCTCGGGGGCTGGATCGGCCGATACAATACGGAGAGGCGCAGCGATGCGCTCGGCGGCCGCACGCCGGCCGAGTTCCGCGCCGCACTGGGAAGGGCCGCGTAACGGTCCAAGAAATCGTCCGCAGTCCCGAGGCTCAAAAGGAAAGCACGACCCGTTTCGAGACGCGGCCTCCGCTCCAAACAAAAGGCCCCAACTCGCGATGGAACCGGGGCCAAAGGCGCAGCATATGCAGTTAAGGTTGAGTGCGAACAGCTCGTCAGCAATGACTGTCCGCGCCCTACCCTACCCGCGGTTGCGAACGCGGCTGTACGGCGTATCCACCATGGGCAGATCTGGACGCAGCTTGCCGTCAAACGCGCGGTAGGCGTTCTGTACGGCGGGCGCCGTGGGGATCGTTGCGATCTCGCCGATGCCCTTGCCGCCGTATGCCACGGGCAATAGCTCATCCTTCTCCACGTAGATAGCATGGATATCCGGAATCTCGGGCGCACGGAACAGCCCGAGCGTACCGTACCTTGCCTGGGGTACGCAGTCCTTGAGCGGCCAGTCCTCGGTAAGTGCGTAGCCCATGCCCATGAGCACGCCGCCTTCGATCTGGCCCTGGATGGAGATGGGGTTGACCACCTTGCCGGAATCGTGCGCGGCATAGACCTCGCTCACGCGGCCATCGTCATCCAGAATAACCACATGCGTGGCAAAGCCGTAGCAGATATGGCTCTTGGGGTTGGGAACGTCGGCGCCCAGCTTGTCGGTCGGCTCCAGGTACACGTAGCCAAACTCGCATCCCTCGAGCGCCTTGATGGCGGCCGCGGGATCCTGAGGATGCATACCCTGGCCGGCGACGAGCTCCTGCGTGTGCAGCTGATAGGCGCGACCGTCGTCGTACTCGATCTTGACGCCGTCGCCATGCGCATTCACGGGAGCGGCGGGCGCAGACTTGCCGGCCTCGATGTCAAGCATGGCATCGCGCAGCAGGAAGGCGGCACCGCGCACGGCCTCGCCGGTCACGACCGTCTGACGCGAGCCAGACGTGGTGCCGGAGTCGGGAGCGTTCTCGGTGGAGCACTCGCCGTTGGCAATGCAGCGAAGCGGCAGACCGCATGCCTCGGCAACGTCCTGCAAAAAGACGGTGTTGCAGCCCTGGCCGATGTCGGACGTGGCGGCATAGACCACGGCCACGCCGTCCTCGATGCGAATCTTGCAGCGGCCGGCATCGGGCAGGCCCACGCCCACGCCGGCGTTCTTCATGGCGCAGGCAATGCCGGCGTGTCCGGGATGCGCATAGTAGGCATCCTTGACCTCGAGCAGCGTCTCCTTCAGCGCCGTGGAGCAATCGGCAATTTGGCCGTTGGGCAAAACCTCGCCCGGCTCGATAGCGTTTCGGTAACGAATCTCCCACGGATCCAGGCCGACCTTCTCTGCCAGCAGGTCGATCAGGCTCTCGAGCGCAAACTCGGACTGGCAAACGCCAAAGCCGCGGTACGCGCCGGCGGGCGGGTTGTTGGTGTAGTAGCCAAAGCCGCGAATGTCGGTGTTCTGGTACTTGTAGGGGCCGACGGCATGCGTGCAGGCACGCTCGAGCACCGGGCCGCACAGCGACGCGTAGGCGCCGGTGTCAAAGTTGATCTCGCAGTCCAGACCGGTAAAGTTGCCCTCGGCGTCGCAGCCCAGCGTAAAGGTGCCGTCCATGGCGTGGCGCTTGGGATGGAACGCGAGCGACTCGGCGCGCGTGAGTTTGCACTTCACGGGACGCTGGAACTTATATGCGGCGAGCGCGGCCAGGTGCTGGATGGACACGTCCTCCTTGCCGCCAAAGCCGCCGCCCACAAGCATGGTCTCGACGACCACGCGCTCGGGCTCGTTGTCCCAGCCAAACATGTGGGCACACTCTTTGCGCGTGTCGTAGGCACCCTGGTCGGTCGACTGCACCTTGACGCCGTTCTTGTACGGGAAGGCGACGGCGCACTCGGGCTCCAAGAAGGCATGCTCGGTAAAGGGCGTGGTAAAGCGCTGCGTCACGGTAAACGCGCTTTCTGCCAGCGCCTTGGCGGCGTCGCCGCGCGTCACGTGACGGCTCTGGCACACGTTGTCCTTGAGCTCCACCGTGTTGCCAAAGGCAAAGAAGCTGTCGTGCAGGCGCGGGGCGTCGGCAGCCTTGGCCTCGACAATGTTGCGCACGGGCTCCAGCGGCTCGTAGTCAATCTTTACGAGCTTCTTGGCCTTCTCGAGCGTCGCCTCGTCCTCGGCAACCACCAGCACGATGGCGTCACCCACGCAGCGGGTGATATCGCCCTGGGCGATCATGACGTCCCAGTCCTGGATAAGGTGGCCGACCTGGTTGACCGGCACGTCCTCGGCGCGCAGGATGCCCACCACACCGGGCAGGGCCTCGGCCTTGGAGGTGTCGATGGAGAGCACGCGGGCGCGCGGATACTTGGAGCGCACGGCGCTGGCATAGGTCAGGCCCGGCTGATCGAGCTCGTCGATGTCGTCGGGATACTTGCCCTCGCCGAGCACCTTCTTGCGCACGTCGATACGGAAGGCGCGCTTGCCCACGCCGTAGTCATCGCCGCGCTCCAGGTCCTCATCGATCTGCTTTTCGCCGCGGAGCACCGCAGCGGCCAGCGAGATGCCCTCGATAATCTTTTTGTAGCCGGTGCAGCGGCAGACGTTACCGCGAATGGCGTACTTAATCTGCTCCTCGGTGGGCTCGGGGTCCTCGGCGATGAGCGCTGCGCCCGCCATGACCATGCCGGGAATGCAAAAACCGCACTGCACGGCGCCCACGGCGCCAAAGGCGTACACAAAGGCCTCGCGCACGTCCTCGGGCAGGCCCTCGACGGTTACGATGTTGCGACCGGCAGCAAGAGCAGTGGTCAGCACGCACGCCTTGACGGCCGCACCGTCCACATGGATGGTGCAGGTACCGCAAGCACCTTCGGAGCAGCCGTCCTTGGCGGAATGGATATGCAGGTCGTCGCGCAGGTAGCGCAGCAGCGGTTTATTCTCCGTCATCGTGCGCTCGACGCCGTTAACGGTAAAAGTGAATTCCTGTGCCATGGTGATTCCCTTCTACACGCCGGCGGCGATGCCGGTGCGGTCGTGGATGGCGCCATGCGGGCAGACGACGGCGCACATGCCGCACGACAGGCAGTCCACGCCGTCGATATGGGCGCAGTTGTCCTCGATGCGGATAGCGCCGGCAGGGCACTTTTTAGCGCACATGCCGCAACCGATGCAGCTCGTGTCGCAGATCTTGCGAGCGATGGCGCCCTTATCTGTGTTGTTGCAGCGCACCAGAATGTTCTGGTAGCCGGGAACGAAGGCAATCACGCGCTGCGGGCACGCCATACCGCACAGGCCACAGCCCGTGCACTTGGAGCGATCCACGCGGGCGATGCCATCGACCAGCGCAATAGCGCCGTGGGGGCAGGCCGTGACACAGGCGCCACAGCCAATGCAGCCTTCGCTGCAGCGGGCGTCGCCGCCTGCGGAGGCGCAACCGCTTCCGCAGGCAACGTAGGCCACGTTATGTTGAATGGATTTGGCCATAAGAGACTCGCCTATTTCTTAAGAAGGTACGAATAGTTGTCGCGCACAGCCCTGATGGTCAGGCGGACGGCCTCGGGAAGACCGGTGTTGACGGCATCGACCGAGACGGTGCGGACCGTGCCGGCGACGCGAACCTTAAAGTGGTCCTCGTCCACGGCCAGGAAGCCCTCGTTCTCGGAGTTCTCCATGTCCTCCTCGCTCCAGAACAGGGTGAGCTTGTCCTTGTAGGGACGACCCTCCTGGTAAGGGCAGAACACGGCGCAGTTGCCGCACTCGTTGCACATGCCGTCGACATGGACGACCTGATGCTTGGCCAGGCCCGGCACCTTAATTGCCACGTTGGCGCGGTTGGGGCACACGTCGCAGCAGACCTCGCACACCGAGCCGCAGCCCAGGCAGCGGGTCTTGGTGCAGTTGCGCTTGTCGCGGCACAGCGACCCCTTGCGCTCGTAGCAGGTGTCCTCGCGGCCGGCCTGCTCGTTGCAGTCGGTGTACTTGTTAAAGTCCACACCGGCGATGGCACGGGCGACCTCGGCGGCGTCGGCAATAGCCTCGACCACGGTAGCAGGACCGCGACGGCAGTCACCTGCAGCCCAAACGCCCTCGACGCCGGTGGAGGTGGCGGCAAGACGGCCGCGACGGTCGTGCTCGACGCCCGCGGCATCGTACAGGCTGGCATCGATGCCCTCGCCCACGGCGCAGATCACCGTGGTGGCGGGAAGCTCGACGGTCTCGCCCGTGGCGACGGGGCTGCGACGGCCGCTTGCATCCGGCTCGCCAAGCTCCATAACGTCGCAGGTCAGCACGGCGCCGTTAAGCGCCTTGGGGGCCAGCAGCTCGCAGAACTCAACGCCGTCGGCAAGAGCAAGATCGAGCTCTTCCTCGTCGGCGGGCATCTGCTTCTTGGTGCGGCGATACACCAGGCGCACGTTCTTCACGCCGGCCAGGCGCTTGGCCACGCGGGCCGCGTCCATGGCGGTGTTGCCGGCGCCAATGACCACGACGTCCTCGCCCAGCTCGAGCTTCTCGCCCTTCTTGGCGGCCTCGAGGAACTCCAGCACATCGAGCTCGGCGCCCTCGCTCAAGCCCGCAGAGCCGGGCATCCAGGCACCGGTGGCCACGACCACGTCAGTAAAGCCTTGAGCCTTGAGTTCGTCGATGGAATCCACGCGAGCGTTGAGCTGCACCTTGGCGCCAAAGGCCAGGCAGAGCTCGGCATCGTGGGAGATATCGTCGCTCGCGATACGGAACTCGGGGATGACGTGACGGACCACGCCGCCGAGAGAGTCGCGGGCCTCGAAGATGGTGACGGGCACGCCG
>CABQAK010000011.1 GCA_902462065.1 uncultured Collinsella sp. | reverse complement strand
AGCGAAAGCAGCAGGTGAACGTCGGGATCGGCGGCATCGACGTCGACACGACGGCCCGTGGTCTCGGCCAGACGGTCGCACAGCGCGTCCTTGGCGCGCAGGGCCGAGAAGCGCGTGTTGCGCAGCTGCTCGGTCACGCCGCGGGCGGTGATGGCGATGGTGGCGCCGGGGCGGATGATGGTCTCCCAGGTGATGTCGTAAACGCTATCGTACAGCTCGTCGGCATCCTGTGCCTCAAAGCGTCCGAGTACCACGAACACGCGGCTCGCCAGGCGCGACCATAGACAGGCGCGGTAGCCTTCTTCGAGCTCGCCCTCAAACGTGGCGCGGCCCTTCAGGCGGCGGACATGCGAAAGCCCGAGGCGTTTAAGCTCATCGGCGAGTGCGGACTCAAAGCCCTCGGGGCAGCTTGCGTAAAATTCCATGGGTGACCTCTCTGGTTGCGTCGCTCCATTATATGATGGATGCTTCGTTTGCCCTTATCCTCGAAAGGAACCCATATGATTGATGCGTGTCCCGAACCCGCTGTGCTCTTTTTTGACGTGGACGGCACGCTGACGTCGTTCGATCCCGACAACATGACCGACAAGGACTTTTCGGCGGTTCGCCCCTCGCAGGCGGTCGTCGAGGCGTTTCATCGTCTGCGCGACGCGGGACACAAGGCGTTTATCTGCACGGGTCGCCCCCTGTGGCTCATCGCCGATAGCTTGCGTGCGCTCGACCCCGCGGGCGTCGTTGCCATGGCGGGCGCCACGCTCGAGGTCGAGGGCCGCGTGGTGTATGAGGACTGCTTTGACGAGGACGTTATCGAGGAGCTTGCGCGCCGTATGGCCGCGGCAGGGATTGAGGCCTTTTTCGAGACCAACGTGGCTACTTTTGCCCTGGAACCCGCGGGTGTTGAGCGGTCGTCTCTGATCGGCACTTCTGTGGTGCACAGCACCGAGGAAATGCGCGTCGACGGCCGTCTGCGCGTGGGCAAGGTAGGCATCGTCGCGAGTGACCTGGCTCGCGTAGCCAACGATGATGGCTTTATCGATTGCGAGTTTGAGCTGTGCAACACCGGTGGTCAGAATCGCGAGCTGAGCCCCAAGGGCATTGACAAGGGCGTGGGAGTGGCGCGAGCGCTGGAATACCTGGGTCGCACCGGCAACGCGCGCACCTTTGGCTTTGGTGATTCCGGCAACGATCTGGGTATGCTCGCTGCTGTCGAGACGGCCGTGGCCATGGGCAACGCCATGCCCGAGGTCAAGGCGGTCGCCGACTACGTGACCGACGATGTCGCACACGACGGCACCGTCACGGCGATGCAGCATTTCGGCCTCATCTAATGAATCCCGCGTTCTGACGTTTGCTCAAACTGCGACTCTTTGCTTTTGCATGCTCAATCGATTTATCAATCCAAACACTGAGGTGTTTATACCGTTCGCCGAGAAGATAAAAAACCGCAGTTCACGCCTTGATAAACGTAGGTAAAGTGTTTAGCAGTTTATCGGCCGTATGCTAACGAAAGGAATCAGGCAGATGGCAATCAAGGTGTTCGCTGACGGTGCAAACCTCGAGGGCATGCTCGACATGTACGAGAACGGCAACGTTCAGGGTTTCACGACCAACCCGTCCCTTATGAAGAAGGGCGGCGTGACGGATTACCGCGCGTTTGCCAAGGAGGTCCTGGCCCACATCACCGATGTATCCGTCTCGTTTGAGGTCTTTGCCGACGACGTCGAGACCATGGAGGTCGAGGCCCGCGAGATCGCTACCTGGGCCGAGAACGTCTACGTCAAGATTCCGTGCGTGACCACCAAGGGCGAGTCCACCGCCGAGCTGGTCCGCAAGCTTTCCGCCGACGGCATCAAGGTCAACGTCACCACCATCTTTACGCCTACGCAGGTCGATGAGATGGTCGAGGCCGTTGACGCCGAGACGCCGTCCATCATCTCGCTCTTTGCCGGCCGCATCGCCGACACCGGCGTCGACCCCATTCCGTTTATGACGGAGTCGGTCAAGAAGGCCGCCATCAAGCCCAACTGTGAGGTCCTGTGGGCGTCCACGCGCGAGCTCATTAACATTTACCAGGCAGAAGCCTGCGGTTGCCAGATCATTACGGTGCCCAACAGCATCCTGGCCAAGCGCAAGAACATCGGTCGCGACCCGTACGAGGTCTCGCTCGACACCGTGCGCGGCTTTGCCAAGGATATCGCCTCGCTCGGCTTTCATATTCTGCCGTAAGCAAGGGTACCCCCTGTAGCGACGTGCAAAATCGCGAGTATTCAGCAAGGTAAAGGTCTTTATCAGTTAACCGAAGCATGGAACGGCCCCCGTTTTGGCTCTGACGACGCTAAAACGGGGGCTGTTTTTTGCTTTTTCGCCTCTGGGAGGCATCCGGAACAGCGGAATTTGCAGAATACTCGCGATTTTGCACGTCGCTACAGGGGGTACCCCTGCTTTGGCGGTTTACTTCCCCTGTACCATGGTGAGCGAGATCTTCTTGCGGTCGCGATCGACCTTTTCGACCCACACCTTGACCGTGTCACCGACGCGTACCACGTCGCTCGGGTGCTTGACAAAGCGGTTGGCCAGCTTTGAGATATGCACGAGGCCGTCCTGGTGCACGCCCACGTCGACGAAGGCGCCAAAGTCCACAACGTTGCGCACCGTGCCCTTGAGTTCCATGCCGGGCTCCAGGTCATCGATGGAAAGCGCCGAGCGGCTAAAGACCACCTCGGGCGCGTCGTCTCGCGGGTCGCGGCCGGGCTTTTTGAGCTCGTTGACGATGTCGATGAGCGTGAGGGTGCCGCAGTCCAGGTCGCTTGCCAGCGCCGAGATACTGCCCAGGCGGCGCTCGATGTCGGGCACGCCGCCGCGGCTGAGTTCACTGGCCGCCACACCGGCGCGCTCCAGGACGGATGTGGCCACCTCGTAGCTCTCGGGGTGGACGCTTGTCGCGTCGAGCGGGTTCTTGCCACCGCTGATGCGCAAAAAGCCCGCGGCGTTGAGATATGCCTTGGGTCCCAGCTTGGGGACCTTCTTAAGCTGACGGCGATCGGTAAAGGCGCCGTTTTCCTCGCGGTAGGCCACGATGTTTTTGGCCACGCTCGGCGTGATGCCCGATACGTATCCCAGTAGGCTCGCGCTCGCGGTATTCACGTCGACGCCTACGTGGTTGACGACGTCCTCCACCACGTGGCCCAGAGTGCGCGAGAGCTCGGCCTGGTCAAGGTCGTGCTGGTACTGGCCCACGCCGATAGACTGGGGCGGAATCTTGACGAGCTCTGCCAGCGGGTCTTGCAGGCGGCGGCCCAGGCTCATGGCGCCACGCACGGTGACGTCCAAGTCGGGATACTCCTGGCTGGCGAGTTCGGAAGCCGAGTACACCGACGCGCCGGCTTCGTTAACGATGGTGTAGCGAAGGCTGGGCGCCTGCTCGGCAATGAACTCCGAGACGACTTCCTCGGTCTCGCGGCTGGCGGTGCCGTTGCCGATGACGATGGTGTTGACGCCGTCCTTCTTGACGAGGCGGGCGAGCTCGCGCTTGGTGCCGGCGACGTCGTGGCGCGGCTTGGTGGGGTAGACCACGCCGTGGTCGAGCAGCTTGCCGGTCTCGTCCATGACGGCGACCTTGCAGCCGGTGCGGTAGCCCGGATCGAGCGCGAGCACACGGGCGCCGCGCACGGGGCGTGCGGAGAGCAGGCCCTCGAGATTCTTGGCAAAGACGTTGATGGCCTCGGTCTGCGCACGGACGGTGAGTTTGGCGCGGGCCTCGCGCTCCAGCGAGGGGGCCATGAGGCGCTTGTAGCCGTCGGCGATGGCGGCGTCAAAGACGGGAGCGAAGACGCCTTGGCGACGGGGCCAGCGGCTGCTGAGGCGTGCCGTGGCAGCGGCGCCGTCGACGTTCACGCGCACGCGGAGCTTGCCCTCGCTCTCACCGCGGTCGATAGCCAACACGCGGTGGTTGGGGATGCGGCGCAGCGGCTCGTCAAAGTTGTAGTAGGGCTCGTAGGGAGTCTTCTCGGCGGGGTCGGTCGCCTCGACAACGATATCGGCGGTGTTTTGCGTAAAAGCACGCAGGTCGGCGACGTTCTCGGGGTCCTCGGCTACCGTCTCGGCCACGATGTCGGCGGCGCCGGCGAGCGCCTTCTCGGGTGTGTCGAAGCCGGCCTCCTCGTTGACGTATGCCGCGGCGGCGTCGAGCGCGCTGCCCTTGGCCGAGGCCTGCATGATGATCATGTTGGCGAGCGGCTCCAGGCCGGCCTCGCGTGCCTTCTGCGCGCGGGTCATGCGCTTTTTGCGGTAGGGCTTGTAGAGGTCCTCGACACGCTGGAGCTGCGTGGCCTCGCGAATCTGCTGCTCGAGCTCGGGCGTGAGTTTGCCCTGGGCGTCGATGAGCAGAATGACGTCCTCTTTGCGCTGCTCAAGATTGCGCAGGTAAGACAGACGCTCGTCGAGTGCGCGCAGGGCGACGTCGTCCATGCCGCCCGTGGCTTCTTTGCGGTAGCGCGAGATAAAGGGGATGGTGTTGCCCTCGTCGATGAGCTTGACGGCTGCCTCGATGTTGACGGCCTTAAGGTTGAGCTCGCGGGCGAGCTGGGCGATAAGATCCATGGGACTCCTTGCGTTTAAGGTGCGTTTGCAGCACAGGGCTACCAAGGATACCACCCGTCCCAAAAGACTGTTTTTGGGGCCGCGCCACGAAAACGGTCTATCTACTACGTTTGAACCGTATGGGTCGACCATCCCCCGGTTTTCCGAAAATACGCAAGCCGTCTACCTGCGGTTTTTATTTCGCGAAATTCTGTATGGTTAAGGGTGGTCGGTTAAACGTAGTAGATAGGCCCATTTCGTGGCGAACGAATCAAGCCGAGGTGCAAAATAGCCCCCGCCCCAGAAAAATCATCGGCAAGGTAGCAAAATGCCCCGCGGGCAGGAGGCTGCTCGCGGGGCAAAGAAGAGGGGCTTGTTGGTGGCGGGCCGAGGCGCTCGGCGGGGAGTTTGCCGCGGCCCGCTCTTAAGGCATTACAGCTCGACGAGCTGGCCGGTCTCGGCGGCCTCCTTGATGGCGTTGAGAAGCGTGAGCGTCTTGACGTTATCGGCGGGGGTCACGACGGGCTCGACCTCGCGGCGGACAACCTTCACAAAGTGCTTGAGCTGCATCTTGTGCGGCAGTGCCGGGTCGACGGCCGGAATCTCCATCTGCAGCGGCTTGTGCCAGTTAGAGGCGCCGCCGTAGGAGAACTGGTGCAGGCGGGGCAGCGACAGGGCGCCCTTAGTGCCGCCGATAAAGTAGGCGTCGGCGTCGAAGGGGCGGTACTGCGGATCCTCGCGAGCGGTTGCCTCCCAGTTCCAGGGGCTGGCGGTGGCGTCGGAGATGGTCATGCTTGCGAGCGCGCCATCGGCAAAACGGACGTTGACCACGGCGGAGTCCTCGGTCTCAAAACCGCGGGCGGCGCTGGACTGCATACCCTGGACGGCAACGGGCTCGCCCAGCAGGTAGCGGAGCAGGTCGACGTCGTGCACCAGGTTGACCAGGATCGGGCCGGCACCCTTCTTGCGGCGCCACTCGACATCGAAATACTCGTCGTTCTTATAGATCATGTAGTGGAAGCTCGACACGGTGAGCTTGCCCAGCTCGCCGGACTCGATGATTTCCTTGGCCTTGTTGACGAAGGGGTTGTGGCGACGGTGCTGACCCACGAGTACGGGCACGCCGGCGGTCTCGGCCTCGGCGGCAAAGGCCTGGGCATCCTCGAGATCGTTGGAGATCGGCTTTTCGACCAGCGGCACGATGTTGCGCTTCACAGCCTCGCGGGCAACGCCCAGGTGCAGGTCGTTGGGGGTGGCGATGATGACGGCCTCGGGCTTGACCTCGTCCATCATCTGGGCGGGATCGGTGTAAAACGGCACGCCGGCGGCCTCGGCCGTGGCGCGGGCGCCCTCAAAGGCGTCGGCGATGGCGACGAGCTCGGCCTCGGGCTCTTCGGTGACAAAGCGGATGTGGTTGCGGCCCATGGCGCCGGCGCCGATAACGGCAATGCGGACGGGGTTGAGCTCAGACATTTCGACTCCTTAATACTGGTGACCGGTGGAATGCGACAAAGGGGCTGTCCCTTTGTCGCATCGGTAAAACTAGGCGGACTTCTTCTTGCTGTCGGAGACCATCATGTAGACGGTGAGTACGACGGCGATGGCGGCGATCACAATGGCGCCGTAGAAGGACTGCTGGTAGGCGGCGCTGCCGGCCTCGGCGTGATACAGCACGGCGGTGATGGGCTGGCTGATCCAGGTGGAAGCGGCGTAGCCCAAAAACATGATGCCGTAGTTGACGCCGATGTTGCTGGTGCCAAAGGCGCCACCGGTGAGCGGCGGGTAGATGACGAGCAGGGCGCCAAAGCTAAAGCCGAGCAGGGCGAGCGCCACAAAGAACATGGCCTGCGAAAAGCTCATCGACATGATGACGAGCGCGACGATGGTGACGACAAGGCTGATGAGCAGCGACTTATAGGCGCCGAGCTTGTCGATGATCTGGCCAAAGGACAGGCGGCCAACCAGGTTGGCGCAGGTGTTGACGGAGACCACCACACCGCCGAGGGCGACGGCCGCGGCGCTCGTGGGGTCGGCGAAGAGCTGGACGGCGGCGATGGAGGCAACCTTGCCCACGAGCAGGGTGCCCGCGGTGGCGGCGAAGGCGAAGGTGACGATGAGGACCCAGAAGCGCGGGGTCTTGACCATCTCACCCGGGGTGAGGTCGCCGAAGGTGCCGGCATGTGCGCCGCCCTTGGGGGCCTCGAAGCCCTCGGGCAGCCAACCGGCCTCGGGGGCCTTCAAGAACAGGGCGGAGGCAGCAATCGTCACAAAGAAGATGACGCCGAGCGCCTTAAGGGCGCCAAAGATACCCAGGCTCGGGATGAGCAGCGAGGCGAGCACCGGGGACAGCACCGCGGGGCCGGCGGTCGAAGCGGCCAGGGTGATGCCAGAGGCGAGGCCCTTCTTGTCGATGAACCACTTTTGGCCGGTGGTGAGCGCCGGGTTGTAGCCCAGGCCGTTGCCGACGGCGGCGACAAGCGAGAACCACAGGTAGAACTGCCACGGCTCGGTGACGGTGCCGGACATGAACCAGCCCAGGCCGTAGCACACGGCGGCGGCGATCACGACGTTGCGCGGGCCGATCTTATCGGAGATGCGGCCGGCGAAGATGCCCGTCACGGCCATGATGGTCTGGAAGACGGGGAAGGCCCAGGTGAGGGCGCTGGACCACTCGGGATAGACGGCGAGCAGATTCTTGCTCACGACGGAATACAGCGCGATGGAGCTGATAAAGAACATGGTGACGCACGCGGCGGAAAGCACGACGGTGCGACCCCTGTTGGAGTTGGTGGAAGCCATTGGACTCTTTCTAATCGATACGGGGGAGGAGCGGGCGTGCCCGCGGGGCCTCCCTGTCAGGTTGGTTTACTGGTCGGTCGGCTTGGCGACGCCGGATTTATCGGACCAGAGCTCGACACCCTTGTTCTTAAGGTAGTTGTCGGCATAGGCGCGACGGCCGCCGGGCTTGGCGGTGAGGTCGCCCATCATGTTGGAGAAGCCGCCGTCGACCTTGATGGCGTCGCCGGTGGTAAAGTCCGAGCGCTTGGACGCCAGGAACATGACGGCGTTGGCGATATCGCTGACCTCGCCGATGCGGCGCGTGGCAATGAGGCGGCTGCGGCTCTTTTCGACTTCGGGGTCGGCGTAGAAATTGGCCGACATCGGGGTCTTAACGAAGCAGGGCTCGACGCAGTTGGAGCGCACGCCGTAGGGGCCCCACTCGGCGGCGAGCATCTTGGACATCATGTTGACGCCGGCCTTGGTGGAGCTGTACACGCCCGAGAACGTCTCGGGGGAGTGGCTGGCAACGGTCGAGATGTGCACCAGGCGACCCTGGCCGGCCTTGATCATCTCGCGACCAAAGCGCTGCGAGGTGATGAAGTAGCCGGTGAGGTTGACGTTGAGCACCTGCTCCCAGTCGCTCAGCGGCAGGTCTTCCATGGCTGCGAAGCGCAGGATGCCGGCGGTGTTGACGAGTACGTCGACGTGGCCGAAGTCGGCGATGGTGGCGTCGACGGCGGCCTGAACCTCGGCCTCGTCGGTGGCGTTCATCTTGTAACCCTCGGCGTGGATGCCAAACTCGGCGGCGAGGTCGGCGGCAGCGGCCTTGACCTTTTCCTCGTCCAGATCGAGCAGGACGACGTTGGCGCCGTTGCGGGCGAACTCGCGGCAAATCTCGACGCCCATACCGCCGAGTGCGCCGGTCACGGCGCAGACATCGCCCTCGAGCTTAAGCCAGTTGCTCATAGGAACTTCCCTTCTTGTGCCTCCCGGTGGGTCGCTCCCATTAACCGACCCACGTGGTTTTCGCTGGTTATCGTATGCTTTGCATTTGCGCAGGTGAATTGCATATTTGTTAGAATGGCGTTAACCGTAGGTTTACACCGTGCAATGCAGTTTATGCTTAACTGAGCGCGTGACCTGCGAAAACAACCCCCTGCGGCACGATGTGGCCACGGGCGCGAAAACGGGAGATTAACGTGTACGATCGACGACTTGAGGCCATATCAGCCGCCGCGGAGCTGGGAAGCTTCTCGCGTGCGGCGGCAAAATTGCGCGTGTCGACCCCGGCACTCGTCAAGCAGGTGTCGGGCTTCGAGGCCGAGTTCGGCATCACGCTGTTCGAACGCTCGCACTCGGGCGTCAGGGTGACGCCGGCCGGCGCTCTGCTGGTGGACGATGCGCGCTCGATCATGCGGCAGTCCGAGGACGCGCTGCGCCGTGCCCGACGCGCGGCGGGCGATGGCGGTGCCGTGCGCCTGGGCGTGTCGATGATGTGCCCAGGGCGCCAGACGCTGTCGATGTGGACGGGTGTGCACGAGCTGGAGCCATCGCTGCGATTTGAGATCGTGCCGGTAAGCGATCTCTACGACGAGCGCGAGACCGTCATGCGCAGCTTGGGCCGCGAGGTCGATGTGGTGCAGTCGAGTTTTTCGACCCCACGCTGGGGCGATGCCTGCCAAAAGCTCCGCATTGTCAACGTGCCGTTTTATATCGACCTGCCGCGCACGAGCCCGCTGGCGCGCAAGACGCGCATCACGGTTGCCGACCTGGAGGGCATGCGCCTGCGCGTACTGCGCCACGGCAACGACGCCATGGACAGCCTGCGCATCGACCTGTTGGCCGATGGCGGCGTGGATGTGATCGACGTGGACAGCTTCGACTTCGCGCTCTTTAACGAGGCGGAGGAAAGGGGCGATGCGGTACTCACCTGCGGAGCGTGGTCGGGGGTGCACCCGGCCTTTGTGGGCGTACCGTTCCTGTGCGGCCGCGAGGTGCCGGTCTTTCTGCACTACCCGCTCGAGCCCACCCTCCAAGTCCAAAAATTCGTCAACGCCATGGCTCAGCTTCTCAAATAGCCCATCCTTACAAAATGAGGCCCTGGCCAAACGGCCAGGGCCTCACAAACTTTTATTCCGTTCTACATGACGGGCTGATCGCCCTCCGTCAGTAATCGGTCCTACTCCAGCTCAAACGCTCCGGTGTAGAGCTGGTAGTAATACCCGCGCTTGGCGATCAGCTCGTCGTGGTTGCCGCGCTCGATGATGCGGCCGTGGTCCAGACAGATGATCGCGTCGGAGTTGCGCACGGTGGACAGGCGGTGTGCGATGACAAACGTCGTGCGGCCCTCCATGAGCTTGTCCATGCCCGCTTGCACGATGGCCTCGGTGCGAGTGTCGATGGAGCTCGTGGCCTCGTCCAGGATCATTGCCGGCGGATCGGCGACGGCGGCGCGTGCAATCGAGATCAACTGGCGCTGGCCCTGCGACAGCTGGGCGCCGTTGCCGGTGAGCATGGTGTCGTAGCCGTCGGGCAGGCGGGTGATAAAGTCGTCCGCGCCCGCGAGCTTGGCCGCCGCGATGCACTCCTCGTCGGTGGCGTCCAGATTGCCGTAGCGGATGTTATCCATCACGGTGCCGGTGAACAGGTTCACGTCCTGCAGTACCACGCCCAGCGAGCGGCGCAGATCGGCCTTGCGGATCTTGTTGACGTTGATGCCGTCGTAGCGGATCTTGCCGTCGGCGATGTCGTAGAAGCGGTTGATGAGGTTGGTGATGGTCGTCTTACCGGCACCGGTGGCGCCGACAAACGCGACCTTCTGGCCCGGCTTGGCAAACACGGACACGCCATGCAGCACCTCGTGGTCGGGCGTGTAGCCAAAGTCGACGTTGTCCATGACGAGGTCGCCGCGCAGCGGCACGTACTCGATCTCGCCGGTTGCGCGGTGCGGATGTTTCCACGCCCACATGCCGGTGTGGTGGTCGGCCTCCTCGAGCTGCCAGGTATCGGGGTTCACCTGCGCGTTGACGAGCGTCACGTAGCCTTCGTCGGCTTCGGGCTTCTCGTCGATGAGCTCAAAGATGCGGTCGGCGCCGGCGAGGCCCATGACCACGGCGTTGATCTGCTGCGAGATCTGGCCGATCTGTCCGCAGAACTGCTTGGTCATGTTGAGGAACGGCACCACGACGGCGATGGACAGCGCCATGCCCGAGATGCTCAGGTTGGGCACGCCCAGCGCCAGGAAAATGCCGCCTGCCAGTGCGACCAGCACGTAGAGCAGATTGCCCAGGTTCATAAGGATGGGCATGAGGATGTTGGCGTACATGTTGGCCTTCTGCGAGACCTCGAAGAGCTTTTCGTTGCGCTCGTCAAAATCGGCCTCGGCGGCAGACTCGTGGCAGAATGCCTTGACGACCTTCTGGCCGTTCATGACTTCCTCGATATGGCCCTCGACCACGCCGAGTTCGGTCTGCTGCGCAATAAAGAAACGCGCGGAGTTGGAGCCGAGCAGCTTGGTCATAAAGGTCATAAAGGCGACGCCTGCCACAATGACCAGGCACATCCACACGCTGTAGTACAGCATGATAAAGAACACCGTGGCGATGACGATGACCGTCATGAGCAGGTTGGGCAGCGACTGGCTGATCATCTGGCGCAGCGTATCGATGTCGTTGGTGTAGTGGCTCATGATGTCGCCGCGCTGGTGCGTGTCGAAGTAGCGGATCGGCAGGTCCTGCATGCGGTTGAACATCTTCTCGCGCAGTTTCTCCAGCGAGCCCTGCGTGACGATGGCCATGGCGCGGTTCCAGAACAGTGAGGACAGGATGCCGACGCCGTAGATGCAGGCGAGGGTGGTCACGAGCTGTGCGATCTTGGGCTGCGCGACTTCCCAATCGCCCGACTGCCACGAGTCGCTAATAATCTGCAGGGCGCTCTGAAGGAAGGTCGCGCCGATGGAGTTGATGATGGCGCAGAGCACCACGCCGGCGACGACGAGGGGCAAAAGCACGGGGTAGAAGCCAAAAAGCGTCTTGATGAGGCGCGACATGGTGCCGCTCTTGCGGTTGAGCGCGCGCTCGGCGGTCGTTGCCTTACTCATGTGCCTCGCCTCCTTCCTGGGTCTGAGCTTGCGTTGCGGATGCCTCGGTGCCGGCCTCGACGGCCCCTTCGCCTTCGGCAGACATCTTGTTTTGCGAGTTAAAGGTCTCGCGATAGATCTCGCTCGTCTTGAGTAGCTCGTCATGGTTGCCGATTTGCGCGATGCGGCCACCCTCCATGACGATGATACGATCGGCATCCTGCACGGAGCTAATACGCTGGGCGATGATGAGCTTGGTCGTGTTGGGCAGATAGCTTGCCAGCCCTGCGCGGATCTTGGCGTCGGTCTTGGTGTCGACGGCGCTGGTGGAGTCGTCCAGGATCAAGATCTTGGGGCGACGCAGCAGGGCACGCGCAATGCACAGGCGCTGCTTCTGACCGCCGGAAACATTGGAGCCGCCCTGCTCGATCCAGGTGTCGTAGCCCTTGGGGAAGCCATCGACAAACTCGTCGGCGCAGGCCAGGTGCGCGGCCTCGCGGACCTCTTCGTCGGTGGCATTCGGATCGCCCCAGCGCAGGTTCTCGGCAATGGTGCCGCTAAACAGCACGTTTTTCTGCAGCACCATGGCGACCTGGTGGCGCAGTGCGTCCAGGTCGTAGTCGCGCACGTCCGTGCCGCCCACGCGCACGGTGCCCTCGGTGGCGTCGTACAGGCGGGCGATGAGGTTTACGAGCGTGGACTTGGCCGAGCCAGTGCCGCCGATGATGCCGATGGTCTCGCCGCTCTTAATGTGCAGGTCGATATCGTCGAGCGCCTGGCGCTTCGCATGCGCGGAATACTTAAAGCTCACGTGGTCAAAGTCGATGGAACCGTCGGCGACCTCGAGCACGGGCTCGGCGGGATCGGCGATCGTGGGCTCGGCGGCCAACACCTCGGTAATGCGGTGCGCCGATTCGTCGGCCATGGTCACCATGACAAAGATCATCGACAGCTGCATCAGGCTCATGAGGACCTGGAAACCATAGGTAAAGATCGAGGAGAGCTGGCCCACGTCGAACAGCGTGCCCTGGCTCGTGATGATGAGCTTGGAGCCCAGGTAGATGATGACGACAAACGCGCCGTTGACGCAGATGTTCATCATGGGGTTGTTAAAGGCCAGCAGCTTCTCGGCGCGGGTGAAGTCCATCTGGACGTCGCGTGCGGCGGTCGCGAACTTCTCCTTCTCAAAGTCTTCGCGCACATAGCTCTTGACCACGCGCATGCCGGTGACGTTTTCCTCGACGGACTCGTTAAGGGCGTCGTACTTATGGAACACGCGCGAGAAGATGGGGCGCACCTTAAAGATGATAAAGAACAGTCCAAAGCCCAGCAGCGGAATGATGACCAGGTAGACCATGGCGACGCTGCCGCCCATGATAAACGCCATGGTAAAGGCGAAGATCAATACCAGCGGCGCGCGCACGGCGATACGGATGATCATCATAAAGGCCTGCTGCACGTTGTTGATGTCGGTGGTCAGGCGCGTGACGAGCGAGGAGCTCGAGAACTCATCGATGTTGGCAAAGCTGAACGTCTGGATCTTGTAGAACAGGTCGTGACGCAGGTTCTTGGCGAACCCGCAGCTCGCATGGCTGCAGGTGACGCCGGCCGCGGCGCCAAAAGCAAGTGACGTCAGCGCGATGAGCACCAAAAAGCCTGCAGTGGGAAGCATCTCGGCTACGGTGGCGCCGTCTTTGATGGCGTCGATCAGGTTGGCGGTGATAAATGGAATCAGCATCTCGCAGAGCACCTCGCCAAGCACGAGCAACGGCGTGGCAACGGTGACTTTCATATAGTCGCGGATGCTGCCCATGAGGGTTTTAATCATCCAGTTCCTCCCAGGTTACGCGGATTTTATCGAGCATTTCGGCGAGGTCCTCGCGTTCGTCGTGGGTGAGCGCGCTAAAGGCCTGTTTTCTAAAGCGGATGCGGGCCGCCTGGTCGATGCGGGCGTTTTCCCGGCCGGTTTCGGTCAGGCGAATGGTGAGTTGCCGTCGATCCTTGGGGTTACGGCTGCGTTCAATGAGGCCGTTGACCTCGAGCTTGGACAGGATTTCGGAAAGCGACCCCGGCTTGAGGTCAAAGTGCATGCCGAGTTCCTGCTGCGACATCTCGCCGCCGGGCTGTTTGGCCAGCAGGCAGATAATGGGCGCCTTGCCGGACACGCCTCCGCCATGAAAATGCATGTAATGGCCGCAAAAGCCCAGGCCGCTCAGGATGCGCTTGGCGAGTTTGTCTTCAGCGCTGACCGCTTCGGGTATGTCTACCGGTTGCGACGGGTCACCGCCGGGCTCATGCGGAAGGACGAGTGGTTCAACACACATATCTAAGCTTCGCTCCTTTCTTTAGTTAGGTAGTGGAATTGTTTTGTGCCTAACCAATTTAGGAGCGTGAGAAATCAATGTCAAGGTACCAAAGTAGTGGTTACGCGGTTTTACCAAACCGCGTAACGGCTCGACGCTGCAAACCCGCCAGAGCGGCAATCTGGCGTTCAATCGTCGGGCATGGCCACAAGGCCTATGCCCTCCTCTTTCACGCCACCTTGCTCGCTTAGGAACGTTTTCGCTGTCCGTCCTCAATCTGCGGCGCTGCCTCGGTTGGCATTTGGGTGATCCCTTGGGGACGGAGGAAAACGGATCATTCTGGGCTGCGGTGACACCCTTCCGAAGTTGCTTTGCCCAAAACTATGCCGGATTACTACGATGAATTCGAAATCTCAGACCTCGGCATTGTTTTTCGGAAAATCACAAGCTGTCTACCTGCGGTTTTGCTGGAGTGCAATTCGTTGTGGTTGGAGACTGGTGGTTTATCGTAGTAATCCGGCATAGTTTTGGAATAGTAGTAAATAGATGGCAGCTACTGTGCCGCTACCGCCGCGATTTGCCTCCCATTTCCGAAACCTTTCCGCAACAATCTGCCCTTCGTACCGCTCGCCTCCGCTCACAACGTCTCCTGCGCTACACTTAGTCGCACTATGGCGCCGTCGCGCCGCGCCCAACCCAAGGGAGACCCTCATGAAGAACACTCAGCTGTTGCTGATCAACGATATGTGCGGCTACGGCAAGGTCGCGCTTTCCGCCATGCTGCCGGTGCTGTCGCATATGGGCTACCGCATCCACAATCTGCCGACGGCGCTTGTGTCCGATACGCTCAACTACCCCAAGTTCTACATCCACGACACCACGGAGTACGTGCGTCAGAGTCTTGCCATCTGGGAAGAGCTCGGCTTTGAGTTCGACGCCATCTCGACCGGCTTTATCGTGACCGAGGAAGAGACGCGTATCATCTCGGACTTTTGCCACCGCCGCGCGCAAAAGGGCACCAAGGTGTTCGTCGACCCCATCATGGGCGACAACGGCAAGCTCTACGCCGGCGTGCCCGAGTCCACGATCGGTCTCATGAGGCACCTGCTCGAGTGCGCAGACTACGCGGTTCCCAACTACACCGAGGCCTGCCTGCTCACCGATACACCCATTGCAGAGCAAATCACGCCCGACGAGGCCCGCGTCCTTGTGGACGCCGTGCGTGCCCTGGGCGCCAAGTCGGTGGTCATTACGAGCGCCGTAGTCAATGGCACGAACGCGGTTATCGGTTACGACCATGTGGCGGGGGAGTACTTTACGATTCCCTTTGAGCTCATTCCGGTCTATTTCCCGGGCACGGGCGACACGTTCTCGGCAGTGCTCGTCGGCCGCGTTATGGCCGGTTGGAGCCTGCAGCGCGCGACGTCCGATGCCATGCGCGTGGTGGCTGAGCTTATCGAGCGCAATGCCGATCAGGAGGACAAGTCCGCCGGCCTGCCCATCGAGGCCTGCCTGGATGTGGTTGACCATGAGTAATGCTGGCGAGGGCGGCATCAAGCCTGCGGGCGAGAACAAGCCGCTCGGCGCGCCGCGTGGCAAGCGTCCACGTATCCGCGTGAGCTGCGTGGACCAGCTGGGTGCGTGCCGCTGCCACCATGGCCACAAGCCGGGCGACGTTTTTGACTTCGACCGAGACCGCGGCAAGATGTGCGCCATGGCCTGCCATGTGGGCTTTCCCTATATCGATATCCTGCGCTATGGCGGAACCGTGCCTGGCAACGAGCCCGGCACGGCAAAGTTCTGCTGCCCCGAAGTCGATACACTGAACGTCTGGCTTGCCGAGATCGTTGACGAGTAGTCGAGCGCAATGTGACAAAGGGACAGCCCCTTTGACACATTCGCCGGTGGTGCCCCTTCTTTTGCTTATAATCTCAAATCTCTGCATATCATCCGATTTTAGGTTCTAAAAATTCTGCGTTTCATCGATAATCAAGCATATAAAACTTTGCATTTCATTCGATGACACCGAGGGGAGAGCCTATGCTGCGTAGGAAAATAGCGGCAGAGCTGGAGCGTTGGCTGAAGTCTTCCGAGCAAAAGGCCTTGTTCATTACGGGTTCTCGCCAGATTGGCAAAAGCTATTCGATTCGCGCATTTGGCAAAGCCAACCATGCAACCTTCATCGAGCTTAACCTCATGGAAAACCGCCAGGCAAAAGATGCTCTTCTCGAGGCGCGGGATGCCGATGATTTCATCAGCAGGGTGACGCTTCTTTCGGGAAAGTCGATTGCACCAGGTAAAACGCTTGTGTTTATCGATGAGGTCCAGGAGGCCCCCGACATCATGACGATGGCAAAGTTCCTTGTTGAGGACGGGAGGTGCCGCTGGGCGTTTTCGGGGTCAATGCTCGGGACTCAGTTCAAGGGCGTCAGGTCCTATCCCGTGGGGTATGTTCACGAGCTTAGGATGTTCCCGCTCGATTTTGAGGAGTTTTGCTGGGCAATCGGGGTGAGCGAGGGGGCTCGCCAAACGATACGTGACGCGTGTATCAGCGAGAGGCCCGTTCCTGATTACATTCATGACGCGATGATGGCAAACTTCAGGACCTATACCGTTGTCGGCGGAATGCCGGAGGTCGTGCAGCGTTTCCTTGACACGCGGGGCGACCTTGCCTCTGTTCGTCAGCTGCAGTCAGAGCTCAACGAACAGTACCGGCGGGATATCTCCAAGTATGCAAGCGGGCGAGCCCTTCAGGTGCAGAGCATCTACGATCAGCTCCCTATTATGCTCGAGGGCGAAAACAAGCGCTTCGTGCTCAATTCCATTGACCCTAAGGCGCACTACGAGAAGTATCAGCGAGATTTTGTATGGCTTGTCGATGCCGGCGTTGCTCTCAAAGCCGATATCGTAACCGAGCCAAAATCGCCCCTGCTCAAGACGGCACGGCCATCGCAGTTCAAGCTATATCAATCGGATACGGGCATGTTGATGGCGCGCTACCCCGTTGGAGTCGCCCAAGCGGCGTATCTTGATAGCAAGGAGCCCAATCTGGGCGGCATTTACGAAAACGTGGTGGCCCAGCAGCTGACTGCCCAAAATCGCCAGCTTTACTACTATCAGACAAAAAAGCGCGGTGAAGTGGACTTTGTGGTCGATGGACCGGATGGGACGGCTGTTCCGATCGAGGTTAAATCGGGCTCCTATTACCACGCGCACGCTGCGCTCGGTCATGTGCTTGATACGGCTGAATATGGCGTAAGGCTCGGGATTGTTTTCTCGAGAGGCAACGTTGAGCGCAACGGAGCGGTTCTCTATTTGCCGCTATATGCGACCTGGGCCCTTTCGGATGTTCTGGGCGACTCCTGCGCCGAGGGGATAAAGCTGGAGGTCAAGCCGGTCTAGGACTAGTCCCGGATGCGACAAAGGGACAGTCCCTTTGTCGCATTCATGAGCGTTGATTTTCTCCCACCGAGATAACGAGCGTGGATTTTCTCCCGTTTAGAGCGCACTCGAACGCTCAAAGTGGGAAAAAATCCACGCTCGTTTTATGCCGATGGCGTGGCCCGTGTGTCCGCGCCGCCCGAGCGCCTACAGCTGCTCAAGCATAGCAGTGCAGCCGGCGAGCACGTCGCGGTAGGTGACATCGAAGTTGCCGGTGTACCAGGGATCGGCCACGTCGCCGGGGCGATCAGTCCAATTGAGCAAGCGCGTAATCTTGCCGTCGGGGTCGTCGCCAAAGATGCGACGCAGGCCACGCGCGTTCTCAGCATCCATATAGACAATATGGTCCCAGTCGCCATACTCCGCGCGACGCACCTGACGTGCGCGATGTGCGACGACGGGAATCCCGACCTCGCGTAGCTTGGCAACGGTACCGTGATGTGGCGGGTTGCCAATCTCCTCGGTCGAGGTCGCAGCGGAATCAATGACAAACTCGCCCGCGCGCCCGGCGCGCCGCACCAGCTCGGTAAACACCGACTCAGCCATCGTCGAGCGGCAGATGTTCCCGTGGCAGATAAACAGTACGCCTTGCATAGAACGATACCTTTCATATAGAAGGCTGCTAAAGAGTCGAAGCCGGGCGCATGCCAAGTTTTATTTCTTGGCCAGTTTGAAGTAGCGCTCAAATATCAATTCGAAAACGTAATAGAACATCAATCGACTGTCGAGGTCCATACTGCCCAAGCGGATTTCTTTTTGCACGGTGTAGATAGGGTAGTCGGCTAGTTTCGAGAGAGAATTTCGAGAAAAGCCGGTGAGCGTGACGACCTTGCATCCGCGCGTTTTGGCTATCGATGTGGCGTCAATAGACACCTGCGTCTCGCCGCTTACGGAAACGCTGAAGACCAGGTCGTTTTTGCCGAGGAGTTCTGCGTAATGCCTCATGACATGGCGTTCACTGAGCGTATCGGTGTTCTTGCCCATAATTTTGAGCTTTTCAGCCATCTCAAGGCACGGGTACTTCGAAAAGCCCGAGCAGAAGAACACGATATGCGAGGCGTCCTGGATAAGACTCACAACCGAATCGATGACCCGGTCGTTAAGCAGATCTTTGGTCTGTACGAGCTGGGTATCAAGAGGAAGTGCCTCGATAGTGAATCGATTGCGGTCGAGCGAGGCGGAATACGATTGTTTGAGCTCCGTAAACCCCGAGAAGCCAAGCTTGTGGGCAAGCCTGACGATTGTATTGGGAGCGACGAAGAACCGTTCAGCAACGCTCTTAAGCGTGACATCGTCAATATCATCACGCAGCTCGATGATGTAGCGCATGATCTCGCCTTCGAGATCGTTGAGCTTGCTCTCGCCAGCTCGCACATGATCATAAAAAGATTCTTGATCTTTCATAAGATGTCTCAGCCCCTCGCACCTCGCCGTACATATGGTACCGCTTTGTGTAGCCGGGTGAGAAATCGGCAATCGGTCAAGATTGCCTATTGCCCATGAACTGGGCAAACGCGCGTGTCTGCCTACACATATCTGTGTCGTGAGCGAAATCATGTGTCCCCGTTTCGCATTGGCACACACGGGGACTCACAAATGACCTTATGTCGCAAAATATCAATCGAAACGAAGCAAGCCGAGGACAACCGCGGAGCCCAAGGTCTTCGAGAACACCGATCAGCCAACCCTGGAGGGACGGAACATGAAGGATAAGCTCAATATTGTGATCGTTGGCGGCGGCTCCACGTGGTGCCCTGGCATTCTTAAAGCCCTGACCAAGCACATGGACATTCTGCCGCTGAACCGCGTGATGCTCTATGACATCGATGCCGAGCGCCAGCGCCCGATTGGCGAGTTTGGCAAGATCCTCTTCGCCGAGGAGGAGCCCGGTGTGGAGTTTGGTTACACCACCGATAAGGACGAGGCTTACACCGACGCCGACTTTGTTCTCTGCCAGATTCGTACCGGCGGCTACGAGATGCGTAGCAAGGACGAGAAGATTCCGCTGCATATGGGAATCATCGGCCAGGAAACGGTGGGCCCTGGCGGCATGGCTTACGGTATGCGCTCCATGCATGACATGGTTGAGATCGTCAACGACGTTCGCGCTCATAGCCCGGAGGCGTGGATTATCAACTACACCAACCCGGCTGCTATTGTGGCATATGGTCTCGAGCGCGTCCTGCCCGATGAGCATCGCGTCCTCAACATCTGCGATCAGCCCGTCAACCTCATGCGCTCTTACGGTCGCCTGCTCGGGCGCGATATGAGCAAGACGGAGCCCGTGTACTTTGGCCTCAATCACTTCGGTTGGTTCAAGCACATCTACGATGAAGAGGGCCATGACCTCGTCCCGCAGATTAAGGAGTACACGGAGAAGAACGGCTTCCTTCCTGCCGATGCCGAGCAGCGTGACCAGTCCTGGCTCGACACCTACGCCATGGTCAAGGACATGCTCGAGGACTTCCCCGACTATCTGCCCAACACTTATCTGCAGTACTATCTGTATCCCGAGTACAAGGTCGCTCACCTCGACCCCGACTACACTCGCTCCGACGAGGTTATCAACGGTCGTGAGAAGCGCGTGTTCGCCGAGTGCAAGCGCGTTGCCGAAGTCGGTACCGCAAAGAACTCCTCGGTTGTGCAGAACGACGCTCATGGCGATATGATCGTGGAAATCACCTCGGCCATTTATCGCAACACCAACAAGACCTTCATTGTCATCGTGCCCAACAACGGCATTATCGAGGGTATGCCCGATGACGCCATGGTCGAGGTCGCGGCAAGCGTGGGCGCCAATGGCCCGCAGCCCTATGCTGTTGGCAAGATTGGCACCTTCTATCGCGGCCTTATGGAGAACCAGTACGCCTATGAGCGCCTGACTGTTGAGGCTTGGATGGAGGGTTCCTACGAGAAGGCCCTGCAGGCACTCACGCTTAATCGTCTGGTCGGTGACGCAAAGAAGGCTCGCAAAGTGCTCGACAAGCTCATCGAGGCCAATAAGGATTACTGGCCGGAGCTTAAGTAGCTAGTTCCATAGCGCTTGATAACTGTTATGGGGCGTGTGGGCTGTAGAGCTGCACGCCCCGTTTCTTTAAGAGGGGTATCCCATGAACAAAGATGAGCTGCTGGCAAAGTTCCAGCGCCTGGGCAAGGTCCTCATGACGCCCGTGCTGATTCTGCCAATCGCCGGCATCCTTCAGGGCTTTGGCAATGCCTTTACCAGCCCCACCCTTACGGCAGCTGTTCCCTGGCTTGCTGCTCCGGGCTTTGCGATTTTCTTTTCGATTCTCAAGGCCGCTGCCGGCATCGTTATGAACAACATCCCGGTTATCTTCTCGATTTGTCTCGCCTATGGCTTCGCCAAGTCCGAGAAGGCTACCGCGGCGCTTTGTGGCTTTTTGGGCTACATGTGCATGAACTCCGTGATGGGTACGTTCCTTACGGCGACTGGCGTTATCGATCCCGCGAATCTTACGACGGGCCAGAGCACGATCCTCGGCATCACCACGCTCGACACTGGCGTTATCGGCGGTCTTCTGGTGGGTGCAATCGTCGCATGGTTGCATAACCGTTACTACAAGATTGAGCTGCCTGCCGTGTTCTCTATCTTCAACGGCACGCGCTTTATTCCGGCGGTAACGCTGCTCTCATGCAGCATCCTCGCATTGGTCATGTCCTTTGTTTTCCCGTTTATTCAGAACGCTCTCGGTGCGCTGTCCGAGTTCATCAAGACTACGGGTGCCTTTGGTGCATTTGTCTACGGCGCCGGCGAGCGCATGCTCCTGCCTTTTGGCCTGCATCACTTTGTCTATTTGCCGTTCTTCTTCACGTCGCTCGGTGGCGTCGAGACTGTCGACGGCCAGACTGTTCAGGGCGCTATCAATATCTACAACGCGATCCTGGGCTCTCCTAGCACGCCGTTTAACATCGAGGTCAGCCGTTTTGTCATGAACGGCAAGGTTATCTTCGCCATGTTCGGCCTGCCCGGCGCTGCACTCGCCTTCTACAAGACGGCGCTTCCCAAGAACAAGAAGAAGACCGCAGCGCTCATGATCGCTATCGTGGTGCCTTGCATCCTCTCCGGCATTACCGAGCCGCTCGAGTACTCCTTCCTGTTTATCGCGCCCATCCTCTACGTGTTCCACGCTCTCATGGCTGGTCTTGCCTATGCGCTGACCTATATCCTGCAGTTCAACGTGGCCGGTTCCGCGTCCTTCGGCGGCCCGCTCCTGTCGTTGATCTTTAATGGCATCATGGGCGCCGCAAAGGGTTCCAACTGGCAGGTTATCCTGTTCCTCGGCCCCATCTACTTCGTGGTGTACTACTTCGTCTTCAAGTTCATCATTCTTAAGAAGGGCCTTAAGACCCCCGGCCGCGAGGAAGAGTCCGACGATGAGGCCGAAAAGGCTCCCAAGACCGTGATCAGCGACCTCATTCCCGCCATCGTTGAGGCAGTGGGCGGCGACAACAATATTAAGTCTGTCGAGGCCTGCTTCACCCGTCTGCGCATCCAGCTCAATGACTGTGACAAGGTGGTTGATGACGCCGAGTTTACCGAAAAGCTCGAAGCGCGTGGCATCGTGCATGTTAACGGCGGCGTGCAGATTGTCTACGGCAACATGGCATCTAACTACGCAACCCAGATGCGCGAGCTGCTGGGCATGGAGTAAACGCCCCACATATCTATAAAATCCGGTGTAGAAGGCGGCGGCAGACAATGCGTCTGTCGCCGCCTTTGAGTTGCCCCACGCGCATTTCGTGTACTTCGGATACACGAAATCGTAGAAAAGCGTGTATCTGAAGTACACGAAATTGCACTGCTGAAGCTTCCAGGCGGATAAACATACTCATATTGGGCGGTTTTCACCGGTTGCTTGCCACCTTGGGCTATGTTCGCCCCTATGCCTGCATCCGGGGCTGTGCTGATTGACGGCAGCGCTCCCAGCGAGCCAACTTAATCGTCACCAGTGTGAGCGCCCAGGCCACAAGCGAGAACGCGGCGCCCACTGCGCCCACGTACGCAATGCCAACGCCGCTTACCACGGCGCCGCCCACTGCGGTGCCAAACGAGATGCCGACGTTAAACGCCATGGGCTCAACCGAACTTGCGAGTACCATCGACTTGGGATGGCGGCTGCGTGCCACGTCCATAAAGTGCGTGATGCACGACACCGAGAACAGGTACATGAGCAGCGCCAAGCTAAAAACAAAGACCAGCGCGAGCGGCATGGTGCCGCCCACAGCAAACAGCCCGAGTAACGCCGCAGCCTGCAGCACAAACGTCACAAGCAGCGCCTTCATGCCAAAGCGCGCATCGATCCATCCGCCCAGGATGTTCGAGATCAGGCAGAACACGCCGTAGGCCATAAGCGTGGTACTGGCTTCGACCGTGCCCATGCCCAACACCTGCTCTAGATAAGGCGTCACGTAGCCGTAGAAAACGTAGACCGACCCCACGCCAAACAAAAAGATGAGCATGCCGGTGATGATGCTCGGCTCGCGTAGCAGGCCCGCCTGCTCGCGAAAGGTGGCAGGCTCGTCGGTCTGTCCGGCGCGCGGCATAAACGCCACGAGCGCTCCGCAGATCAGAACGGCAAAGGTCAGCGTGCCGTACATGGCCACGTGCCAGTCGAGCGTGTCGGCCACAAACTTGCCAATCGAGGTCACAAAGACCATCGCCACGGAAAACGCACCATATACCACCGAGATTGCGAGCGAAGTTTGCTGCGGGGATAGAAGCTCGGGGATGTACGTCACGCCCACGGCGAGCAGTGCGCCCGAGACGGAGCCCAGGACAATGCGCGAAATAAACAGCACCTGGAAGTTGGGCGCCAACGCCATGACCAGGTTGCCAAGCACAAAGACGATGCTGTAGCACACGAGCAGCTGGTAGCGGCGAAAACGCCCCGTGCTGAGCGCAAGCACCGGCGTAGCGATAGCGTAGACGAGCGCGAACACGCTGATGAGCTGGCCCGCAGTGGCAAGTGAGATGCCGAGCTCTGTCGCCAGGTCGCTCTCGATGCCGATGACCACGAACTCCGAGCAGCCGAGCGAGAATCCCAACAGTACGAGCAGCGCCAGGCAGAGCTTGGTGCGCGCGGGGGAGAGCGCGGCGGCGGTTGACTTGCTTTTAGGCGTGGTTGCGGCGGTCAAGGTTGTCACTCCAATGTCGCATGAATAAACGGGATTCAATTCCTGCAACTCTAACAGAATGTGACAAAGAGACCGTCCCTTTGTCACATTGCGCTGCCAGCCAGTCGCCCAAACCATCACAACATTCGATGAAAATCTCGAAATCGAGGAAAAGCGTCGAATGTTGTGACGGTTTTCCTGTCTGTGCCGACGAGCTCCAGCGCCGTCTGGGGGTATAAGGCTAGCAAGTGTTTATTTGCGAGGCCTAAGGGGCGCCCCGTATGGATATCGATAACTTTGAATGGTGGTATAGCGAGGGCGAGGCTCCGGACGAGGAGTGGGACGAGCCCGCGCCGCGTGACGTGTCGAGCGACGAGGACGAGACCGGCAACGATGCCGTCGAGACGGACGCCGCTTCCGACTCCGCCGAGCCCCTAACCTTTGAACAGGCCTGGGCCCAGGCCGAGGCCGACGAGGCTAAAGCCGATGCCACGGCCACGCTCGGTGAGCCGGCCGACATGTCCATCTCGCCGGCCAAGACCCCGCAGCCGCGCCATAACATCGACCCCGGCAGCACGGCATCCTTCAGCATACTCGACGTGCCCGCGCAGGGTGCTCAGGCGCCTGCGCCCACGCATCGCCCCGACCTGGCTCGCGAGGAAGACGCGGGCCGCCGCTCTCCGCTCGGTCCCATCCTCATCGCCTTCATGGCCGGCGTCATCGCTTGCTCGGCGATCGGAAATGTCTGGAGCCATGTGGAGCAACAGCGCAAAGATGCTGCCAAGGTCGAGATGTCTGTCGAGCAATCGCTCAGCCGCACGCGCTCGGTGCATGTGTCGGTCGAGGTCAAGGACGGTGCGACATGGGACACCGCCCGCGGCGACAGCCAGATGCTCATCCATATCGTGGGCCGCACACTCAGGGGGCAGGCGATTGACGAGTATCAATATGTTAACTCCGCTGGCGACGGCATCGAACTCAAGCCCGGCGACTACGAGCTCACGGTCGACGAGCCGCCCGTCGCCACCGATGGCACGCGCTTCCGCGCCTCAAAGCGCATGGTTCCCGTGAGCTTTAACTCGCAGGCGCCCGATACGGTCGACAGCACGCCGCAGGGCGGGTTCGACCTTTACGCAATCGCTCAATAACTGCGCCTGCCGCTTCCCCTTGCCGCCAAGAGTGGCACAATAGCCCTCGACACTATTGTTTGCTTTTGGAGGAAGTAGCATGTCCACCGTCACCACCATCAAGCGCGGCGGCCTCACCGCGGCCATCGATTCCATGGGAGCCCAGCTCACGAGCCTTGCCCTCAACGGCAACGAGTATCTGTGGCAGGGCGACCCCGCCTTTTGGGGCAAGCACGCGCCTATCCTGTTCCCCATCGTGGGATCGCTGCGCAACAACACGGCGACGTCTGCAGCCGGCACCTGCGAGATGCCGCGCCACGGCCTCGCGCGTATCGTCGAGCACAAGCTGCTCGAGGTTTCGGAGGACGGCTCCTCGGTAACGTACGAGATCACCGATACGCCTGAGTCGCTCAAGGCTTTCCCCTACCACTTTAAGCTCAACATGACCTATGCCCTGACCGGCGACGCCGCGCTCACGCAGACCTTTGCCGTTACCAACACCGGCGACGTGGACCTGCCGTTCTCGGTGGGCGGCCACCCTGCATTTAACGTGCCCGCCCCCGGTGCCGAGGACGAGACGTTCGAGGATTACGAGCTGGCATTTACCGAGGCTTGGACCAACGAGGCCCCCATCATCACGCCCGATGGCCTCATGACGTTCGAGGGCAGCTACAAGGCGCCCGATAACTCTGACGTGCTGCCCATAACACACCGTAGCTTCGATAACGATGCCATCATGTTCACCGATACTCCGGGTTCCACGCTCACGCTGCGTGGTCGCAAGTCGGGCCATGGCGTCAAGATCGACTTTGAGGGCTTTAAGTACATTGGCGTGTGGTCTGCCGCCAACGACGCTCCGTTTGTAGCGCTCGAGCCTTGGACCGGTCACACCACCATGGACACCGAGGACGACGTCTTTGAGCACAAGGTCAACACCATCACCTTGGCTCCCGGCGCTACCGATAAACGTAGCTTTAGCGTCACCCTGCTCTAGAGGTTCCGCCGTTCTAACGAACGGCGGGCCGGTCGACGCTGCGCGCCACCCAGAGCGACAATTTGTCATTCAAAAGGCACGGCATAGACCTTCTGGTCATGCCTTGCCTTTTTCATGCCACTTGTTCGCTCTGGACGTCGCTCGCCGGCATTGCCAAAACATCGACGTCCCCAATGACTACCGTGTGTCTATTAATTTTTCGAGCTTGTGCTGCGCTGCTGGTCGCTGGCGTATATCCTGTTAAGTCGTCAGCATACGATTCAACAGGGAAGGCAGATTATGCATTCTCCCCATCAATGCGGCGCGCAGGCCCAGCCGGTGTGCAGTCGTCGCATCTTTTTGGGTAGCGCTCTCGCTGCGAGCGCTTCTGTCGTCGCCGGCGCACTTGCCGGTTGCCAGCGCCCCTCCACGCTGGAAGTAGTTCAGCCCACGACGGGCGGCGGTCGCGACGACCTGTCCGATTCCGTGATTGGCAAGGACAAGATCCGCATCGGCATGGAGGCGGCCTACGCCCCGTACGACTGGCAGGTCTCCGAAGCCAGCGAGTACACCATCCCCATCGACAACGTGCAGGGCGCCTATGCCGATGGTTACGACGTGCAGATCGCCAAGATCGTCTGCAAGGCCCTCGGTGGCGAGCCCGTTGCCGTCAAGCAGAGCTTCTCGGGTCTTATCGATTCGCTCAACAACGGGCAGATCGACCTCATCATCGCCGGCATGAGCGCCACGCCCGAGCGCGAGGAGTCCGTCGGCTTTTCCGACCCGTACTTTATCGGCTACTTTGGCCTGTTCGTAAAAGAGGGCTCGCCCTACCAAAACGCCACCAAGCTCAGCGACTTCAGCGGTGCCACGGTGCTCGGCCAAAAGGACACCATGCTCGATACCGTCATCGACGAGATCCCGGGCGTTGTCCACAAGAACCCGGTCGATTCGGTTCCCACGGTGTTTTCGAACCTGCTGCAGGGCACGTGCGACGCCGTGACCTATAACACCGAGAACGAGAAGGGCTATATGGCCCAAAACCCGGGCATCGTGCCGATTCAATTTGCCGAGGGCGAGGGCTTTAAGCAGGAGGTCGCGGCAAACGTCGGCTGCCGCAAGGGCTCGGACAAGCTGCTTAAGCTCATCGACAAGACACTCAAGGGCATTAGCCAAGAGGAGCGCGACCAAATGTGGGACGCGTGCCTCGACCGTCAGCCGGCATAGGGAGGCAGCATGAAAACCATCAATCGCCTGGCCTCCTTTATCAAGGCCGACCACCGTTATGTATACCTGGGCACGAGCGTTATCGCGGCGCTCGGCCTGACGTTTAGCCAGCGCAACCCCACGCCGCTGAGCTTCTTGGCTCCCACGGGCGTGTTCCAAGATTGCCTTTGGGCAATCCTGTGGGCGTGGCTCGTCGTGTCGGCGGCGGCGCTGGTCACCAAGCTTATGCACTGGAGCGACTATCGCGAAAAGTCGCCGTTCGCATCCGAGCGTTTCCGTCGTGGAGCACGCTTAGGCAGCTACGTCGTGGTCGCCATCGCGGCAGTTTTCTCTATCGACCGCTGCGTCATGTCGTTTATCGACCTGGTGCAGGTGAGCATTGTCTCGGATTCCAACCCCAGCGACTTTTTGTCGAGCCTGGTCTACATGACCTACAAGAGCGGCGACTTCTTCATTCGCGGTATCGAGATCACCATCGCGCTTGCCACCTTCGGCACTGTCATCGCATTCTTCCTGGCACTGCTCTTTGTGTTCCTGCGTATTCAGACCTTCGACCGCGTGGATAACGACCTGGTGCGCTTCTTTAAGAGCATTGGCCGCGGCTTTGCGACCGTCTACTCCACCATCGTGCGCGGCACGCCCATGATGGTCCAGGGCCTGCTCATCTATTACGCGGGCTTCACCGTTTTGCGCGGCATGGGCTTCGAGACCGCCCAGGCCAACCAGATCTGGAGCACCTTCACCGCCGGCCTCGTCACCATCTCGCTCAACTCCACCGCCTACATGATGGAGGTCCTGCGCGGCGGCATCGAGTCTATCGATCCCGGCCAGGCCGAGGCAGCACGCTCGCTGGGCCTGTCGCAGTGGCAAGCTATGCGCAAAGTCGTGTTCCCCCAGGGCATTAAAAACGCGATTCCGGCGCTCACCAACGAGCTCATCATCAACATCAAGGATTCGTCGGTGCTTTCGGTCATCGGCGTGTTCGACCTTATGTACGCCACCACCACCGTCGCCGGCGTGTACTACCGCCAGATGGAGGTCTACTGCGTGGCGCTCGTGGTCTACCTGATCCTGACGCTCGTGGCGAGCCGCCTGCTCGAGGCCTTTGGCAAAAAGCTCGGCGCCGAGGCTCCGGTCACGCTGCCCAGCTCCAACTAGGCTCAAGACGAGGAGAATTATCATGGCAGATACCGCCATTACCGGCGTTGCGGCCGCCGCACAGACCAATGAGCCGCTCATCCGCGTCGAGGGCCTGCGCAAGAGCTTCGGCTCGCTCGAGGTACTCAAGGGCATCGACCTGTCCGTCAATCCCGGCGAGGTCGTCACCATCATCGGCGCCTCGGGTTCGGGCAAGTCGACCTTCCTGCGCTGCCTCAACCTGCTCGAGACCCCGGACGCGGGCCACATTTGGTTCCACGGCCAGGACCTCACGGCCGAGCGCTGCAACATCAACAAGCTGCGCGAGGACATCGGCATGGTGTTCCAGGGCTTTAACCTGTTCAACAACATGGATGTGCTCGACAACTGCACGCTCGCGCCCGTCACGCTCAAAAAGATGAGCAAGGCCGAGGCCGAGAAGGTCGCGATGGAGCATCTGACGAGCGTGGGGCTCGAGAAGTTCGCGCACGCCGCCGTGGGTCGCCTGTCCGGCGGCCAAAAGCAGCGCGTTGCCATCGCTCGTGCCCTATGCATGAATCCGCAGATCATGCTGTTCGACGAGCCGACCTCCGCACTCGACCCCGAGATCGTGGGAGAGGTGCTCGAGGTCATGCGCAAGCTCGCTGCCGACGGCATGACCATGGTCGTCGTCACGCACGAGATGGCCTTTGCCCGCACGGTGTCCGACCGCGTGGTCTTTATGGACAAGGGCGTGGTCCTCGAGGATGCCGCGCCGGCCGAGCTCTTCGGCAACCCCAAGCACCAGCGCACCCGCGAGTTCCTCTCGCGTTATCTCGAGGACAAATAACCGACCGCAAGCGCTTATGTGGCAGGGCCGCTCCGGTGGGGCGGCCCTCGTCATCACAATCGAAAGGATGTCATGGCCGAGGTTTGGCGCTTCTTTGCGCATGAGGATGATTTTGCCGATTTGGACAAGGCCGGCGCATGCGAGCGCCTGGGCCGTGTGCTGTCGTTTCCGACCGTCTCGAGCATGGATGCCGAGGCGGTGGACTGGCAGCCGTTCGACGACCTGCGCGCGTATATGCAGCAGGCTTGGCCGCACGTGTTCGCGGCGGGCGAGGTCGAGCTTATCGATCATTCGCTATTGGTGACGCTTAGCGGTTCCGACCCTGCCCTCAAGCCCATTATGCTCATGGGCCACATGGACGTGGTCCCCGTGGTGCCGGGTACCGAGGACGATTGGACGCACGCCCCCTTTAGCGGGCACGTGGACGATACCTACATTTGGGGCCGCGGCGCAATCGACATGAAGGACCAGGTCGCAGGCATTCTCGAGGCGGTTGAGTATGCGCTGGCGCACGGTTGGCAGCACGAGCGCACGCTGCTCCTGGCCTTTGGCCAGGACGAGGAGACTACGCAGTACGGCGCAGGCGCCATCGGCCGCGCGCTCGAGGAGCGCGGTGTTGAGCTCGAGTTCCTGATCGACGAGGGCGACTACCGCATCGTTCCGGCTGCCGAGTACAGCGCGGGCGAGGGCTGGCTTATGCATGCCGACCTTGCCGAGAAGGGCTATGCCGATATTGTGCTCAAGACGAAGAGTGAGGGCGGGCATTCGTCCAACCCCTACGGCGGCACATCGCTCGAGGTGCTGAGCCGTGCCATCACCGCAATCTGCGATATCGAGTGGCCGACGCGCGTGACCGACTTGCTTGCCGCCCAACTCGTCGAGTTGGGGCTCTACACGGCCGATGAAATTGCCGCCAACGGGGATGCCATTGTCCGCGAGTGCCTCGCCAGCAAGAAGCTCTATCCGCTGGTGACGACCACCTGCGCGCCCACGCAGATCGAGGGTGGCAGCACCGGCGCCAACGTAATGCCGCAGGATATGTGGGCCAATATCAATTTCCGTATGCTCGAGGGCACGAGCGTGGCCGATGTCGTGGCCCGCTGCTGCGTCGCCGTTGCCGAGGCGGGGCTCGCCGACCGTGTCGAGGTCGAGCTCGGCCCTGGCAGCTCCGAACCCTCGCCGTCTCCGCGCATCGGCGGACCGGGACTCGAGGCGGTTCGCTCCATCGCCGCCCGCTATTTCCGTGATCCAAAGGGGATGGAGGAAAACGGATCATTCGAGCCAGTGGCAATTGTGCCCTCGACCGTGATCGGTGCGACCGACGCTGCCAACTACCAGCACATTTGCCCTGAGTGCATTCGCTTCTCGGCCTTTGTGGTTGATGACGACGAGTGTGATCGCGGCGTCCACGGCACCAACGAGCGCATCACCCGCCGCGCCTACCTCCAGGGTGTCCGCTTCCTCATCGCCCTGCTCCACAAGCTCTAGAATCTGACAAAGGGACTGTCCCTTTGTCGGATTCCGTGCGGGTTATATGCAGGTTTGCCTGCGCACGCTATCATATATGGGTTAGACCGCAACTATGTACCCCATACGCGAAGGGATGCGCATGTATCTGAAGATCGACATGTTCTAGCCGGGCTTACCCCCGCAGTGGCGCCGCGCGCCCCATCAACTCTGCCGATTTTCACCTTCACGCATATAAAGGAGTCCCGCCATGCGCGACAAGCTCGAAAAGATTATCAAGGCCTACGAGGAGCTCGAGAAGAAGCTTTCTGACCCGGCCGTCGCCTCCGATATCAAGGAGTTCACGCGTCTCAACAAGGAGTACGCGCACCAGTCCGACCTCATTGCCGCCTCGCGCGAGTACATCGGCGCGCTCGATGACATCGAGGCTGCCAAGGAAATGCTGCACGATACCACCGATGCCGATGAGAAGGAGATGCTCCAGATGGACATCTCCGAAAACGAGGCCAAGCTCCCCCAGCTCGAGGAAGACATCAAGTACATGCTCATTCCGAGCGACCCCAACGACGACAAGAACACCATCGTCGAGATTCGCTCCGCCGCCGGTGGCGACGAGGCGGCCATCTTCGCCGGCGACCTGTACAAGATGTATCAGCGCTTTTGCGAGTCGCGCGGCTGGAAGACCACCGTGCTCGATTCCAGCCCCAGCGAGGCCGGCGGCTTTAAGTCCATTGAGTTCAAGGTCGAGGGCGACCGCGTTTACTCCGTCATGAAGTTCGAGTCCGGCGTGCACCGCGTCCAGCGCGTCCCCAAGACCGAGTCCCAGGGCCGCATTCAGACCTCCACGGCTACCGTAGCCGTGCTTCCCGAGGCCGAGGAAATCGACGTCCAGATCAACCAGTCCGACCTGCGCATCGACACCTACTGCGCCTCCGGCCCTGGCGGTCAGTGCGTTAACACCACCTACTCCGCCGTGCGCATCACCCACCTGCCCACCAACACCGTGGTGCAGTCGCAGGAGCAGCGTTCCCAGATCCAGAACCGCGAGGTCTGCATGCAGATGCTGCGCGCCCGTCTGTACGAGATGGAACTCGAGAAGCAGCAGGCCGAGCTCGGTGCCGAGCGCCAGAGCCAGATCGGCCACGGCAACCGTTCCGAGAAGATCCGTACTTACAACCAGCCCCAGGACCGCGTGACCGATCACCGTATCGGCTTCAACTCTACCTACAACGGCGTCCTTCTGGGCGATCAGCTCGGTACCGTCATCGAGGCGCTCGCCGCCGCCGAGCGAGCCGAGAAGCTGGCACAGGCCGTTTAAGTTACGGCGTTTTACCAAACGCCGTAACTGCTCGACGCTGCAAACGCCCCTAAGCGGCAATCTGACGTTCAATCGTCGGTCGCGTACCGAAGTACGCTTCCCTCCTCTTTCACGTCACCTTGCTCGCTTAGGGGCGTTTTCGCTGTCCGCCCTCTACCTGCGGCGTTGCCTTGCTCCGGATGCGGGGTAGTCATTGGGGACGTTCTTAAATGACTAGGTTGGGTAAATTACTTTTCGAGTTTATTTAATCTGCTTTGTTAGAAATTAAGCTGTCTAACTGCTTAAAGTAATCAGCAGCCTTCATCTGCAATTGAAAATATTGCTCGAAAAATCGTTCAAGAAGTCGCGGGGTGATTTTTACCGCGTCGCGCGTCAAGCAATGTGGCAAGTTCTTGGTTAGATATTGGTCAGTTTTGGGTCAACCTTGCCAAAAGCTTGACGAATGCAGATTTAGACGTCGACGAATGAACATTTCAGGCAGGTTCCAAGCAAAATTCTGGGCTGATTCTCGATAATCGCCTTCAATCGCCCCTTGCCAAGCGTTGGCCTCGCGTACAATCTGCTCCGACATTCGCGCGCCGTCCGGCGCTTAAGAGGGGAGGGCCCCATGGCAAACGAGATCTGGACCATCAAGCGTTGTCTCGAGTGGACCAAGGAGTACCTGGCCGAGCGCGGCGAGGAGCACCCCCGTCTTTCTGCCGAGTGGCTGCTGTGCGCCGCCACGGGCCTGGCGCGCATTGACCTATATATGCGTATGGACGAGACGCTTAACGCGGCCCAGCTCGAGACCATGCATGCGGCCGTTGTCCGCCGCGCTAAGGGCGAGCCGCTGCAATACATCACCGGCAGCACGCAGTTTCGCATGATCGACGTCGCGTGCGCCCCCGGTGTGCTCATTCCGCGCCCCGAGACCGAGATGCTCGTCGAGGAAGTCCTCAATTATCTGGATGCCGAGGTGCTGAGCCCCGAGGCTGCTGCCCGTCAGCGTGTTGAGCTGCCTTGGAACGATGAGGTCGAAGAGGCCCGCAAAGCCGAGGCGGCGCTGGCCGACGAGCGCGCGACTGCCGAGCGCCGTGCCGCTAACCTGACGGCTGCCGATGAGGCGGCGTTAGGCGGCGACGTACTGGGCAGCCGTGCCTATGCCGAGGAACTGGCCGACCGCGAGGCCGAGGAAGCCGCCGCGCAGGCAGCAGAAGCCGAAGCCGCGGAAGCCGCCGAGTCCGAGCTCGACGAATACGGCATCGCCATCGAGGGTGCCGGCCAGGAGACGGCTTCAGCTCAGGATGCCGCTGCGCCTGCCCCAACCGAGCCCTGCACTGCCCGCGTTCTCGAGGTCGGCTGCGGCACGGGCTGCATTTCGCTCTCCCTTGCCTGGGAGCGCCGCGGCCACGTTACCTGCACCGCCACCGATATCGAGCCGCGCGCCATCGATCTGGCCACCAAAAACCGCGACGCCCTCGGCCTCACGGCAGATGAGGTTGCCTTTAGCCTCACCAACCTGGTGAGTTCCATTCCCCGCGAAGAGTGGGGCACCTTTGATGTGCTCGTCTCCAACCCGCCTTACATCCCGACCGACGTCATGCGCTCGCTGCCGCACGAGGTCAAGGACTTCGAGCCCGACCTGGCGCTTGAGGGCGGCGCCGACGGCCTCGATATTTTCCGCCGCCTGCTCAATGCGGCGCCTTACATGCTGCGCGCCGGCGGCCTGTTTGCCTGCGAGCTCTACGAGGGTGCCCTCGATGCCGCGGCCGAGCTCTGTCGCCAGGCAGGCCTTTCGGACGTGCGTATCGTCCATGACCTCACCGATCGCCCCCGCATCGTCCGAGCCATCGTCACCGAGCCCAAACAGCGTATTTAAGCTGAATTAATAGACATTTGCGCAAGTTTGTCCTTGCAATATACCGTAAAACTTCTACTATAGAAGGAGAAAGGTATGTCAAATCAGCTGCATCGGTACCGTATCGTGCTTGATTACATTGAACCTTGGCTTGATGAGTAGGATGAAGCTACGCTGAAGCAGATTTATGCAGACCTTTTAGTGCTCGAGAAGGAAGGTCCCAGCCTTGGTCGTCCGCTGGTTGACCGCGTAAAGGGCTCGAAGCTTCATCATTTAAAGGAGCTGAGAGTGACGTCGTGTGGTGGGCAGGTGATTCGCATCCTCTTCGCCTTTGACCCCAAGCGCCAGGCGGTATTGCTATTGGCGGGTGATAAGTCGCGAGCGGGATCGTCAAGGGCAAAATGGAACGGTTGGTATGCGATCAACATTCCAAGGGCCGAGCAAATATACCGTCGCCACGTAAGGAGGCTCGATCGAGATGGAACTGCATGAGTATATGGAATCTCGCGGGATAACACGCGACTCCATTACCGCCGAGCAGGAGAGGACTCGCGATCGTATCGAAGCCTATAAGCTTGCTCAGATTCGCAGGTTAAAAGATCTAACACAGGCGTCGGTCGCCCAGTCGATGGGCGTTTCTCAAAAACGTGTATCCGAGCTCGAGCGTGGGGAGTTGGGTTCGATGAGGCTCGACACGCTGAGCAGGTACGCAGAGAGCCTCGGCGGAAAACTGGTTGCAAGCATCGAGTTTCCCGATCGTACCGTTACGCTTGCGCGCTAAAAATCTTCAATTAACCCCCTCACTTTCACCGACTACTAGAGCCGCTCACCAAACCAACATGCGCTCTGGGCAAATAGGTTGAACGTTTCGTGCGAGAATGCCCCACAGTAAACAAACTTGCACCAGAGCGTAAGGGGCTGGCATACACATGCAGACGGTCTATCGGGTATATGAGGGAACGCGCGAGCCGCATCGGCTTGCCGTCGAGCGCGCGGCCGAGGTGCTCGGCCGCGGCGGCCTGGCGCTGATCCCGACCGAGACGGTTTACGGTGTCGCCGTGGCGGTCAACGCCTTCTCGGACGCCGTGCCCCAAGATACAGGCGAATTCCCATCGTGGCCGCGCGATCCGCAGGCTGCCGTCAATGGCGCCGCGGTCCCTGCGCTCGGTACCGGCTACCGCCGTATCTTCACTCTCAAGCAACGTGAACTCACGCAAACCGTCGCTTGGCTGGTCGATGGTGTCGAGGCGCTCGACCGCTATGGCGTGGATATCCCGGAAGATGCCCGCGTACTTGCGCGACGATGCTGGCCGGGCGCCCTGACTATCGTGGTCAAGGCGGCCCCCTGCGTGCCGACCTTTATGCGCGCTGCCGACGACACCGTGGCCCTGCGCGCTTCGGCCTCTCCCGTGGTCCAAGCGCTCATCCGCGCCTGCGGCAGTCCCCTTGCCTGCACGAGCGCCAACACGCACGGCGCGCCTTCGCCGGCAAGCTTTGCCGCCGTCGAGGGTCGCATCCTGGAGGGGGTCGATGTTGCCGTCGACGCCGGTGAGACCCCGTGTCGCGACGCCTCGACCATCGTATCGTTCCAGCACGGCGGGCTCCAGATCCTGCGCCAAGGCGCACTTCCCGCATCAGAGATCGAACGGGTCCTGTCCGACCCGATGCAATAGAAAGGTGTAAGCGATGTCGTTGAATCTGGGCAGCCTGGGCATGGAAGATGCCTCGTTTAACTTTGGCGGTTCCTACATCATGGCGCTCGACTGCGGCACCACTTCGGTACTTGCGACCATCGTCGACGAGTACGGATGCATCGTCGCGCAGGCACGTCGTAGCGTCAAAACCAGCTTCCCGCGTCCCGGTTGGATAGAGCAAGACCCCATGGAGGTGCTTGCCAGCCAGATCGGCGTGATGATGGAGGTCCAGTTTAAGAGCGGCATCCATTCTGACCGCATCGCCGCCATCGGTATCTCCAACCAGCGCGAGACCACGGTGGTGTGGGACCGCATAAGCGGCCAACCCATCTATAACGCCATCGTGTGGCAATGCCGTCGCACCGCACCTCTGATCGACGAGCTGGTCGAGCGGGGCGCAGAAGAGCTGGTGCGCTCCCGCACGGGACTCACGCTCGATCCGTATTTCTCGGCTTCCAAGGTGCAGTGGATTCTCGACAACGTCGACGGTGCGCGTGAGAGCGCGGCGGCGGGCGACCTCATGTTTGGCACCATCGACACCTGGCTCATCTACAACCTCACCGGCAGTCAGGTCTTTGCTACCGACTACACCAATGCCAGCCGCACGGCGCTCTTTAATATCCATACGCTCGATTGGGACGACGACCTGCTGGCGCTCTTTGACGTTCCGCGTTCCATGATGCCCGAGGTTCGTTGGAGCTCGGGCGACTACGGCCGCGTCGCGAGCGACATCATGACCAACATGCCGCCCATCATGGGCGTGGCGGGCGATCAGCAGGCGTCGCTGTTCGGCCACTGCTGCTTCCATCCCGGCCAGACCAAAAACACCTATGGCACGGGTTGCTTTATGCTCATGAACACCGGCGACGAGGTCGTCGAATCCAAGAACGGTCTGGTCTCCACGATCGGTATTGCCGCGGACGGCAAGATCAGCTATGCGCTCGAGGGTTCTATCTTTGCCGCCGGCTCAACCATGAACTGGCTGCGCAACAACATGGGCCTCATCTCGAGTGTGAGCGAGTCCGCGCAACTCGCCGCTTCGATCAACGACAACGAGGGCTGCTACTTCGTCCCCGCCTTCGCTGGCCTGGGCGCTCCCTGGTGGGATCCGCATGCCCGCGGTATCGTGTGCGGCCTGACCGGTGCCTCGAGTCGCGCGACCATTGTGCGTGCGGCCTGCGAGTCCATGGCCTACCAGAGTTATGACGTGCTGCGCGCCATGGAGCAGGACGTGGGACTTTCGATTGAGCGCCTGTCCGTCGATGGCGGCGCCTCACGCAACGAGTTCATCATGCAATTCCAGGCCGACCTGCTGGATATCCCCGTGCTGCAATGCGAGACGGTGGAGACCACGGCAATCGGTGCCGCGTACTTGGCGGGTCTTGCCGTCGGCTATTGGGAAGACCTTGAAGAGCTGGAGCAAAATGCCCAGATCGTTAGGACCTTCCTTCCCCATATGTCCGCCGAGCGTCGCGAGCAAAACCTTGCGGGCTGGCGTGATGCAGTCAAGCGCTCGCTCAGTACCGCACAGTAGGGCTGCGATGGGCGGCCCGATACAACAAACCGCTAAACTTATGCATGGCGTGCGGCGGCAACATTGCTGCGCGCCTTGTCAGCAAGGCCGTTTTGCGGCTGCAACGAAAGGGGCAATCAACCCATGACCGTCACCTACGATGCGTCCCGTGTGACGCTTGTCGATCATCCGCTCGTCCAGCACAAGCTGTCGATCCTGCGCGACAAAAACACCGGCACCAACCAGTTCCGTCAGCTCGTGCGCGAACTCGCGCTTTTTGACGGCTACGAGGCCATGCGCGACCTGCCTATGGAAGACGTCGAGGTCGAGACCCCCATCACTACCGCCACGTTCAAACAGCTTGCCGGCAAGAAACTCGCCATCGTGCCCATCCTGCGTGCGGGCCTTGGCATGGTCGACGGCATCCTCGACCTGGTGCCCTCCGCTCGTGTGGGCCACATCGGCATGGAGCGCGACGAGGTCACCCACGAGCCGCACGAGTATTACTGCAAGATGCCCAAGGATATCGACCAGCGCATCTGCCTGGTCGTCGACCCCATGCTCGCCACGGGCGGTTCGGCCGAGATGGCCATTAGCTACCTGCGCGAGCGCGGTGTCAAGGACATCCGCATGCTGTGCATCGTCGCGGCCCCCGAGGGCCTCAAGTCGCTGACTGAGAAGGACCCTGATGTGCATATCTATACCTGCGCCATCGACGACCATCTCAACGAGGCTGCCTACATCGTTCCCGGCCTCGGCGACGCCGGCGACCGCATCTACGGCACGCTCTAGTCGCTGGGCTAAGACGGCCGCGGCTGCAAATACGAAGAAACGGTGCGCGCGGACGAACAAAAGGCGACCGCGCGCACTCCTGTTAACGGACGTTTTGCCCTGCAGGGTTCGAGAAAAACGTATTACCGTACCTGCGGCATAAAGAAGGTCTTAAGAAAACGAACAGGTGCGTATTAACCGATGCTTTTTCGGTTGTACTTTAGCGATTGGCTCGTACAATAGTCACCAATGTTTGGCGGGAACTGTTCTGTGAAGCGTTAAAAAGGAAAGTGAGGACGCCAGTGTTTCAGATAGCCGATCTGCTCGCTATCGTTGCAGGCGCCATCGCGGGCGCAATTGCCTTCCTTCCCTTTGTCTTTACGCTCAAGCCGGTTCTTGACGATAAACAGAATGCGGACATGCTCAAGGGTATGGTGAGTCTGGCGGTCTCGGCAATCGCCCTGCTCGTCTTTACCTTGGTTGTGTTTGTGTTGTTCGGAGAGGCATTTCGCATGTTCCTCCTGGGCGAGGCGATCGGCTTCGTGGCCTTTATGGCCGCCTGCACGGTTCGCGTCGCCAAGGCGCTGCGAGATCCTCATGAGGTCGAAAGGTAAGTCGTGGAAATTTTTGAAAAGCTGCCTGATGAGATTAATCATCTGGTCAGCGAGTTCAGCTCCACCCCTGTCGTGGGCGATCTGAGCTGCGGCGTCACGCAGTACTCGTTTTGGCTGATCGTCTCCACGATCGTGCTCCTGATCGTCCTGGCCGTGTTCAAGAAGAAGCAGACCCTGGTTCCCAAGGGCTTCTTCGTCAACGGTTTCGAGTACATCATCGAGTACGTCGAGAACGATATCGGCAAGGGCGTCGTGGGTGAGAACTGGAAGAAGCACTTCCCGTTCCTGTGCTCGCTTTTCCTGTTCATTCTGATCAACAACATGATCGGCCTGATCCCGGGAATGAAGCCCGGCACCGGCGCAATCGGCTCCACCGCCGCGCTCGCCATCTTCGCCTTCGTGTACTTCATCTACTACGGATGCAAGGCTCACGGCGTGATCGGCTACATCAAGAGCCTCGCCCCGCAGGGCGTGAGCTTCCCGATGAACGTGCTCGTGTGGGTCGTCGAGCTCTTCTCGACCTTCCTGCGCCTCATCACGCTCGCCGTCCGTCTGTTCTGCAACATGTTTGCAGGACACGTGGTCATGGGCTCGTTCGCCATCATGGCGAGCATGTTCATGCAGCCGCTGCTTCAGCAGGTTTCCGCGGCCCACGCCGTCGGCGCCCTGCCTTCGCTGGCCTGGCTTGCCATCCTCATCCTGATCTATGCGATCGAGCTTGTGGTCGGCGCCATCCAGGCTTACGTCTTCACGGTCCTTACCGCCGTGTATGTCTCCGAGGCAGAGGAGGTCGCGGAGGAGGAGTAGTCTTCCGTTCGCGCCTTAAAGGTAAGGTAATTCGTTAAACCGCCGGTGCCCGTACCCATGGAGCCCGGCAGTTATAAAAAGGTTATCCTGCGTGAAATAAGACACGCACGACAAAGGAGGAATCGTGGGAGTTATCGGTTACGGTCTCGGTGTTATCGGCGCTGGTCTTGCTATCGGCCTGTCTGCTCTGGGTGCTACGGGTGCTATGGCCCGTCAGCCTGAGGTCCAGGGCCGCGTGTTCACCGTCTTCATCATGGGCTCCGCCTTCGGCGAGGCTCTGGCTCTGATCGGCTTCGTTGTCGCGCTGATCGTTAAATAGCACGGAGCGTCAAGTATGAATCTTTCATCCCAGAAGAGCGCGATCGCACTCTCCGCGTCCGCGGCCGCGCTGCTCATGCCGGTTTCCGCGTTCGCTGAGGACGGCGCTGCCGGTGCGGACATCCTCATCCCTAAGATGGCGGAGTTCATCCCGGCGCTTATCGCCTTCCTGATTATCTGGATCGTGCTGGCCAAGGTCGCCCTGCCGGGCATCATGAAAACCATGGAGGAGCGCGGCAAGAAGATCGAGGAGAGCCTCGACGAGGCCGAGAAGACCAAGCGGGAGGCTATCGCCAAGCGCGCTGAGTCCGACTCGATCGTCACCGACGCCCGTCGTCAGGCTGCCGACATTGTTCTCGAGGCCCGTAAGGACGCCGAGTCCGAGCGCGCCCGCATTATCGAGGCTGCTCACAAGGAGGCCGAGGAGATCATCGCCAAGGCTCATACGACCGTCGAGGACGAGCGCAAGTCCATCTACGCCGGTGCCGCGAGCTCCATCGCCGACCTGTCCGTTGCCGTCGCCACCAAGATCGTGGGCGAGGCACTCGAGGACGATGCCGAGCAGAAGAAGCTCATCGAGCGCTACATCCAGGAAGCAGGTAGCCTGAATGCCGACTAGCCGCTATCAGGACAAGGTGCTCGAGACCTACGCGCGCTCCCTTCTGGAAGCCGCTAAGGCCGAGAACCATGTGTTCGAGGACCTCGAGATGATCGAGCGCCTGGCTTCTGCCAGCCCCGAGATCATCGCCGTGCTCGACACCATGTCCAAGCGCGACCAGCTCGACCTTCTTCCCAAGGTGGCAGCTGCCTTTAAGTATGTTGCCGAGGAAGACGAGGATGTAGTGGGCGTGACCGTCACCACGGCGATCCCGCTCGACGACGAGCTGCGTCAAACCATCACTAAGAAATGCGAGCAGGACTTCGGCCGCAAGGTATTCCTTATCGAGCAGGTCGACCCGTCTATCGTGGGCGGCCTAGTGCTCGAGGCCCGCGGCGAGCGTCGTGACATTTCCGTCAAGACGCAGCTGCGCATCGCGCAGGAGACCCTCGCAAACTCTGCTAATTCGTACGGAGGTGAAGCCTAATGTCCGAAACCCTCAATGCCCAGGATATCGCCAAGAAACTGCAGGAGCAGCTCACGAGCCTCTCCGCGACGGTCGATACGCATGAGGTTTCAACGGTCGACGAGGTAGGCGACGGCATCGCGCGCGTCTCCGGCCTTAAGAGCGCCATGGCAGGCGAGCTTCTGGAGTTCAAGAGCTCCGATACCGGTGAGACCGTCTTCGGCCTTGCCCAGAACCTTGACCGTGACGAGGTCGGCGCCGTTCTGTTTGGTGCCGTCGACTCCATCAAGGAAGGCGACGAGTGCCGCACCACTGGCCGCATTATGGATATCCCTGTGAGCCGCGCCATGCTCGGCCGCGTCGTCAATCCGCTCGGCCAGCCCATCGACGGCCTGGGCGATATCGTCGCCACGCACCGTCGCCCCATCGAGTTCAAGGCCCCCGGCGTCATCGACCGTACCCCGGTGTGTGAGCCGGTTCAGACCGGTCTGCTCGCTATCGACTCCATGGTGCCTATTGGCCGCGGTCAGCGTGAGCTCATCATCGGCGACCGTAAGACCGGTAAGACCGCCATCGCCATCGACGCTATCCTCAACCAGCGCGGCAAGGGCATGGTCTGCATCTATGTCGCCATCGGCCAGAAGGCCTCCACGGTTGCCAACATCCGCGAGACCCTCGCTCAGCACGGTGCGCTCGACTACACCATCATCGTTTCGGCCACCGCTGCCGATTCCGCCCCTATGCAGTACATCGCGCCTATGGCCGGTGCCGCTATCGGCGAGTTCTTCATGTACAACGGTGAGGACGGCAAGCCTGCCAGCGAGACCAACCCCGGCGGTCACGTGCTCGTCATCTACGACGACCTGTCCAAGCAGGCTGTGGCTTACCGTCAGATGTCGCTGACGCTGCATCGTCCGCCCGGACGCGAGGCCTATCCTGGCGACATCTTCTACCTGCACTCTCGTCTGCTCGAGCGTGCAGTCAAGATGTCCAAGAAGAACGGTTATGGCTCCATGACGGCTCTTCCGATCATCGAGACCCAGGACGGCGACGTCTCGGCCTACATTCCGACCAACGTCATTTCCATTACCGATGGTCAGATCTACCTGCAGTCCGAGCTCTTCTTCCAGGGCCAGCGCCCGGCAGTCGACGTGGGTATTTCCGTGTCCCGCGTCGGTGGCGACGCGCAGACCAAGGCTATGAAGCAGGTCGCCGGCAACCTCCGTCTGGACCTCGCTTCGTACCAGGAGCTCGCTGGCTTTACGCAGTTCGGCTCCGACCTCGACGAGGCCACGCAAAAGCAGCTTACCCACGGCGCTCGCATGACTGAGCTCCTGAAGCAGCCGCGTTACAAGCCGTTTGAGGTTGGCGAGCAGATCGTTACGCTGTTCGCTGGCAACGAGGGCTTCCTGGATGACCTGGAGATCGCCGACGTGCTGCCTTTCCGTGCCGAGCTCATCGAGTACATGGACAATGGCTTTGGCTCGCTGCTCGACAAGGTTCGCGCCAAGAAGATCGATGATGACACCAAGGCTGAGCTCTTGCGCGTCATCGGCGACTTCAAGCAGCAGTTCATGGCCAAGCACCATTCGGATGTTTCTGGATCAGAGGAGAACTAAGCCCCATGGCCAACCTTCGCGACATTAAGAAGCGAATCTCCTCGGTTACCACGACCAAGCAGATCACGCGCACGATGGAGATGGTCTCTACGGCCAAGATCCGTCGTGCCCTCGATCGCTCCAAGCAGGCCGAGCCCTATAAGGAGGCGCTGACCGACGTCATGTTGACGGTCGCCGGCGACGCCTCCTGTTCGGGCACCGATCCCATGCTGCAGAAGCATGAGAGCGTCAAGCATGGCCTGATTGTCGTTATTGCCTCGGACCGCGGCCTTGCCGGCGGTTTCAATACGACGGTGGAGCGCACGGCCGAAAAGCTCGCCGCTTCTTGGGCGAACGACGGCATCGAGTGCGAGATCATCGCGTGTGGGCGCAAACCGGCCACGTATTTCCGTGACCGCGCAAACGTCGTCATGCACTTTGAGGGCAACTCCTCTGAGCCCGATTTCAATCAGGCCCGCATGATCTCCTCTCATATCTGCGATGCGTATCGTGCCGGTGAGCTTGACCGTGTCGAGCTTGTCTACCACCACGCCAAGAACCGCGTGGATCAGGAGCTTCGCGTCGAGCATCTGTTGCCGCTCGACCCCGAGATGATCGCTATGGCCCACGGTCCGCGTAAGAACGAGACCGACGCCCCTAAGCGCATCTCGTCCACGTTCGAGTTCGTGCCCTCTCCCGAGCATGTTCTCGGCAAGCTTGTGCCGTCTTATATCCTGACGGTCATCTACCAGGCCCTGATCGATTCGGCGGCTGCCGAGCAGAGTGCACGCCGCAAGGCCATGCACTCCGCGACGGAAAACGCCACCGCGATCATCTCGACCCTTACCCGCACGTATAGTCGCGTGCGCCAGGCTTCGATCACGACCGAGATTAACGAGATCGTCGGCGGAGCCTCAGCATTGGAGGAACAGTAATGGCTAATAACACCGTAAAGCTTGCGGTCGAGGAAGCCACCAAGAAGACGACTGCCGGTGATGGTCGCATCGTGCGAATCATCGGCCCTGTCGTCGACGTCAAGTTTGACGGCGCGGTGCCCCCGATCTACAACGCGCTCACGGTCGAGGCCGAGACCCCGATCGGTCATCTGAGCACGATCCTCGAGGTCGAGAGCCAGCTTCCGGGCGGCGTCGTCCGCACGGTCGCCATGTCCTCGACCGACGGCCTGCAGCGCGGCCTCATCGCCACCGATACCGGTGAGCCCATGAAGATGCCCGTTGGCCCCAAGACGCTCGGCCGTATTTGGAACGTCATGGGCAAGCCCGTCGACGGCAAGCCCATGCCCGAGGTGGAGGAGTTCTACCCCATCCACCATGCAGCGCCCCGTTTCGACGAGCTCACCACCAAGACCGAGATCTTCGAGACCGGCATTAAGGCCGTCGACCTGCTCGAGCCCTACATCCGTGGCGGCAAGACAGGCCTGTTCGGCGGCGCCGGCGTCGGCAAGACCGTTTTGATTCAGGAGCTCATCAACAACCTCGCCCAAGAGCACGGTGGCACCTCGGTGTTCACCGGCGTCGGCGAGCGTACCCGCGAGGGCACCGACCTGTTCCTCGAGATGAGCGAGTCTGGCGTTATCGACAAGACTTGCTTGGTCTATGGTCAGATGAACGAGCCGCCCGGAGCGCGTCTGCGCATCGGTCTGGCCGGCCTTACTACCGCTGAGTATTTCCGTGATCGTGGCCAGGACGTTCTGCTGTTCATCGACAACATCTTCCGCTTCTCCCAGGCAGGTTCCGAGGTTTCCGCACTGCTGGGCCGTATGCCGTCCGCCGTTGGTTACCAGCCCACGCTGGCAACCGAGATGGGCGACCTCCAGGAGCGCATTACCTCGACCAAGACGGGCTCCATTACCTCCGTCCAGGCTGTCTACGTCCCCGCAGACGACCTGACCGACCCGGCGCCTGCCACGACGTTTACGCACCTCGACGCCACCACGGTTCTTTCGCGTAGCATTTCGTCGCTCGGCCTGTTCCCGGCTATCGACCCGCTCGCATCTTCCTCCGACGCTCTCGATCCCTCGATCGTCGGCGAGGAGCACTACCGTGTCGCCGTCAAGGTCCAGGAGCTCCTGCAGGAGTACTCCGACCTTCAGGACATCATCGCCATTCTGGGTATGGACGAGCTGTCCGAGGAGCAGCGCCTTACGGTCAACCGTGCCCGTAAGATTCAGCAGTTCCTCTCGCAGTCCTTCCACGTCGCCGAGAAGTTCACCGGCAACCCCGGTGTCTACGTCCGCGTCGAGGATACCGTCCGCTCCTTCGCCGAGATTGTCGACGGCAAGGCCGACGACCTGCCCGAGCAGGCTTTCCGCTATGCTTCCACGATTGAGGACGTGCGCGAGCGCGCCCGCAAGATGGGGGAGAAGTAGGTTATGCGTATCCGCATCGTGTGCCCCGTGAGCTGCGCCTATGAGGGCGACGCTGCGTTTGTGTCGATTCCGTCCACGGATGGCGAGTTTGGCGTTCTACCTGCTCACTCCAGCGAGATCTGCACGATCGACCGCGGTTACGTTCGCGTTTCCGATAAGGCCATGGGCACTGTCGACCACACGTTTGCCGTGGCCGGCGGCTATGCCCAGGTTGCGGACGATGTCGTGACCGTTCTCGCCGAGCGCGCTTGCGATCTGGCGACCGTCGATGCCGACAAGCTTAAAGCTGATATTCAAGGTTTTGAAGAGAAGCTGGGTAATTTGTCGGAGGATGATGCACGCCGCGCCTACCTCTATAATGAAATCGCATGGTGTAAGCTCAAGCTTGCCCAATAGTCAAACGATTTAGCGTTCGACCATTTGCGAACACATCATGCCCGGGGTGGCCCAGCCATCCCGGGCATGCTTTTTGAAAGGGTAGACCTTGGATATTATCCGCGTTGAGGGTGGCCACGCCATCGGAGGCTCCGTGCCCGTTTCGGGCGCCAAGAACTCCGCACTCAAACTCATGGCGGCAACGCTTCTGGCGCCGGGCAAGACGACGCTGCAGAACGTGCCCGATATTTCCGATGTCCACGTGATGGGCAAGGTGCTCAAGGGCATGGGCGCTACGATCGATGTCCTTGACGAGCACACGCTCGAGATTGATACCTCTCAGGTCGATTCTTGGGAGGCCCCCTACGAGCTCGTTGCCAAGATGCGTGCTTCCACAGCCGTGATGGGACCCCTGCTGGGCCGCTTCCATCGCGCCAAGATCGCCATGCCGGGCGGATGCAACCTGGGTGCTCGCAAGATCGATATGCACATTCTGGGTCTCGAGGCCCTGGGCGTAGAGTTCGATACCGCCCACGGCTACATCAACGCTAATGCGCCCCAAGGTCTGCGCGGTACCACCGTCACGCTCGAGTTCGCCAGCGTCGGTGCGACCGAGAACCTCATCATGGCATCCGTGCGCGCGCAGGGCACCACGGTTATCGACAATGCCGCCCGCGAGCCCGAGATCGTCGATCTCGCCAACATGCTCAACGAGATGGGCGCCAAGATTGTTGGCGCCGGTACGCCTGTCGTGACCATCGAGGGCGTGGAAGAGCTGCATCCTGTTACCCATCGCGTGGTGGGCGACCGCATCGAGGCCGGTACCTTTATCGTTGCCGGTGCGTTGATGGCCGACGATCGCGGTGTCGATGTCACGGGTTTTTGCCCCATTCACTTGGGCATGGTGCTCAAGAAGATGGAGCTCATGGGTATCGACTGCGAGCGCGTCGAGGATGGCGTCCATGTGAACCGTGCCGAGCGTATCAAGCCGGTCGACATCCAGACGCTTCCGTTCCCCGGCTTCCCGACGGACATGCAGGCGCAGATTATGGTACTCTCCGCCCTTGCCGATGGTAGCTCCGTTATCACCGAGAACATCTTCGAGAATCGCTTTATGTTTGCCTCTGAGCTGGTACGCATGGGTGCCGACATTCGTATCGAGAGCCATCATGCCATGATTCATGGCGTCAAGGGCTTCTCGGGTGCACAGGTTACCTCGCCCGATCTGCGTGGCGGAGCGGCCCTCGTCGTAGCGGGCTTGATCGCCGACGGGACGACCGAGGTTTCGGCTATCCATCACATCAAGCGCGGCTACGAGCAGTTTGTCGAAAAGCTGCAGGCGCTCGGCGCGCATGTCGAGCATGCTACCGTCCCCGATCCCGTCATCTACTAATACAGGTTGCCTATGTTTAATAAAAAGCCCCTCGCGGATACCACCACCCGAAGACCCTCAACTGGTGCGCAGGCCAAGATCTACAGTCGCGATAACGTGGCTCGCTATTCCGAGCGCGCTCGTCAACGTCGTCGTAGCCACACGATTCGTCACGTCGCGCTCATTGTCGTGCTTGGCGTGCTGCTGAGTGCCACTACCGCTGCCGGCCTGTGGTTTGCCACCATTATGGGCAAGCTCGGCGATTCTAATGTCATTACCGACAATCTGCGTCGGGTTCTGGTTGACACCGATGAGGCAAAGGATCCGTTCTACGTGCTGCTTCTTGGCACCGACGGCCGTCCGGGCGAGGATACGTATCGTGCCGACTCGATTATCTTGGCACGCATCGACCCCACGCAAAAGCAGGCGACGCTCATTTCCGTTCCGCGCGACACCAAGGTCGAGTACAAGGGCGAGACCATGAAGATCAACGCCTGCCATACCGTTGGCGGTGCCGAGGCCATGGTCGAGGCGGTCAACGAGCTGTGCGGTGTTCAGATTTCCCACTATGCCGAGGTCAGCTTCGACGGTATGCAGGCGCTGATTGATTCGGTTGGCGGTATCGACATTAACGCAACCGATGATGTTGACGACCCCGAGCACCTGGATATTAAGATTACCGCTGGCCAGCAGCATATGGACGGTGCCACCGCCCTTACCTATGCCCGCTGCCGCTACATCTATGCCGACGGCGATTACACGCGCATGCGCCACCAGCGTCAGGTGCTTGGCGCCCTTGCCAACCAGATTCTCAATAACTTCGATGCCACGAAGATCTTTGGCCTGGTTAATTCGCTGTCCGATATGCTTGTAACCGATATGAGCGTTCAGGATATCGTGGCTACGGTCAACGCCATGCGCGGTATGGATGTCGACGGTATCTACTCGGCCAACCTGCCCTCGTACGCCGACGACAGCACCATGATCGACGGTGTGAGCTACGTCTTTGTCTACGAGGACGAGCTCAAGGAAATGATGGAGCGTGTCGATGCCGGCAAGGATCCCAAGGGTCCCAACACCATGGGTCTTTCCGACGGTTCCAGCTCTACGATCGGCGACCTGAACAACAACACGTCTGACGACTACGCAAACGGTACCGCAACCTCATCGGTCAGCTCTGACGATTCCGATGACTCAAGCGATTCGAGCGATTCGGACTACTACGAAGAGGCCACCGGCGACGGCAACGGCTACGAAGCCAATTACTAAGTTACGGCGTTTTACCAAACGCCGTAACGGCTCGACGCTGCGCGCCGCCCAAGGCGACAATTTGTCATTCAAAAGGCAGGGCATGACCAGAAGGTCAATGCCCTGCCTTTTTCATGCCAACTTGTTCGCCTTGGACGTCGCTCGCTGACGTTGGCTCAACATGCGGTGCTGACTACTCCCCTTGCACCAAAAACCGCCCCGTTCTCGGTTTTTGAGGACGGGGCGGTTTTGCTTACCTAGATTGTTCGAGTTCCTTATGCAAAGCGGGCGACGAGCTCCTGGAGCACGTCGGTCATCTTGACGAGCGAACTGACCGGGACGAACTCGTTGACGCCGTGGTAGCAATAGCCGCCGGTGGAAAGGTTGGGGCAGGGCAGACCGCGGAACGACAGCTGCGCGCCGTCGGTGCCGCCGCGAATCGGCAGCACTTGGGGCTCAACGCCGCAGGCAAGGTAGGCTTCCTTGGCAACATCAATAAGCTCGGGATAGTCACGAACGATCTCGGCCATATTTCGATACTGCTGCTTAATCTCGACTGTCACGCGCTCCTCACCCAGACGCTGGTTGAGCATCGAGGCAGCGGCATCAATAAGGTCGAGTTTCTGCTGGAACTTGGCGGCGTCATGGTCGCGGACGATATAGCGCGCCGTGGCGTGATCGACGGTCGCAGATACACCCTCAAGGTGATAAAAGCCCTCGTAGCCTTCCGTATACTCCGGGCGCTGCACGTAGGGGAGCAACGCGTTGAAGTCGCAGAACAGATTGCCTGCGTTGACCATACGGCCCTTGGCGTCGCCCGGGTGGATGGACTGGCCCTCAAAGCGGATGGTCGCCTCGGCGGCGTTAAAGCACTCCCACTCCAGCTCGCCGATGGGGCCGCCGTCGACCGTGTAGGCGTACTTGCAGCCAAAGGTATCGATATCCAATAGCTCGGCTCCGTGGCCGATCTCCTCGTCAGGGCAGAAGCAAATGCCGAGTGCGGGATGGGGCAGAGAGGGGTCCTGAGCGATACGCGCGACAAGCGACATGATCTCGGCGACGCCTGCCTTGTCGTCCGCGCCCAGCAGCGTGGTGCCATCGCTGCAGACCAGGTCCTCACCCGCGAGGTCGTTCAGGGCGGGAAGCTTGGCGGTACTCATGGCAACGGGCTTACCGTCAACCGTGCCGCAGACCAGGTCGCCGCCTTCGTAGTGTACGATGTGCGGCTTCACGCCGGTGCCCGGTGCAACTTCGGTGGTGTCGAGATGGGCGATCAGGCCAAGGGCGGGCTTGTCCTCAGCGCCCGCACTTGCGGGGATATGCGCGCAGACATAGGCATGCTCGGTCACGTGGGCATCTTCCGCACCAAGCTCGCGCAGCTCTTCAGCCAGCACGTTGGCAAGGTCAAACTGAACGGCGCTCGAGGGTACCTGGTCGCAGTTTGCATCCTCGGACTGCGTGTTGATCTGGACGTAGCGCAAAAAGCGCTCGAGGACATCGGGGTTCGTGGTGGTGTTTTCCATAAAGACCGCTCCAATCTTGGTCGTCGTGTGCAACAAGAACTCTAGCACGGTATGCCACGGCATACCGCGACGCTTGGATGGGGTAGAATCAGCCATTGAATGCAGAAGGGACGGAAGATCATGGATACGACAAATAGCTCGCGCGAACTACATCTGACGGTGGCGAACGAAGACTACTTGGAGTGCATGGTTCGCATTGAAAGCGAAGAGGGGGAAACCAACGGCGTGCGATCGGTCGACATCGCGCAGCGCCTTGGCGTCTCCAAGGCATCGGTCAATAAAGCGGTTTCGGCGCTCAAAGCATCCGAGCTTGTCGAGCAATCGCACTACGGCAAGGTAGTCCTGACCGATCGCGGCCGCGAGGTTGGCACGGCTATCTGGTACCGTCATCGCCTCGTCCGCACGTTTTTGGTTCAGGAGCTCGGTGTCGAATTTGAGCGAGCCGATTCCGAGGCCTGCATGATGGAGCATGCGCTTTCCGAGGACACGATGAACCGCTGGCTCGCCTATCTCGAAAAGCAGGGAATCAGCGTCGAGGAATAGCGGGATATATATGGATACGAGTTATTACAACCGCTTTGGTGCCGAGGAACTTGCGCGCCGCTTGTCGAGCGAGACCTTGTTGGCGCAGGGCCCCATGGGCAGTGTTCTGTTGAGTGAGTACGATGCCGCCGACATTCCACCGGCGTTTTGGAATCTGGCAGAGCCGCAGACCGTTTCTCGTATCCATCGCTTGTATGTCGCCGCCGGCGCGCAGGTGCTCATTACCAACACCTTTCAGGCATCGAGCTATGCCCTCAAGCACGACCAGATTGCGCCGTCCGTGGCGGAGGTCAATCGCGGGGCCGTCGACGATGCCCGCCAGGCGCACCCTCAGCTGCTGCTGGGCTCGATGGGCCCGATCGGTATTGAGTGGTTTGCCGAGGACTCTGCCGAGTTTCGTGAGATCCGAGGCATTGCGCGCGAACAGGCGCACGCCTTGCTCAATGCTGGTGTTGACGGTCTGCTGATCGAGACGGTGACGTCTATCCGTAATTTGCAGCCCATGCTTGCCGGCGCCCGAGATGCCGCCGACGGCATGCCTGTCCTGGTGAGTTTTGTCGTTGACGATAAGGGCGACCTGTTGGGCGATGGCCTCAACATCGAGGCAGCCGTTTTGTACGCCGAAAAACACGGCGCAAACTCGGTTGGTGTTAATTGCTGTTCGCTTGCGGCCGCGAACGCGGCGGTGCCCAGGATGGTTGCATCGGCGACTACTCCCGTCACGGTGCGTCCCAACGTGGGCGATCCGGTCCAGACTCAGGATGGCCCCGTATGGCACGAGAACCCTGAAGCTTTCGCGCGCGCATGCATCGAATGGAGACATGCCGGCGCCGCAATGGTGGGCAGTTGCTGTGGAACCACGGCAATCACTACGGCAGCGATGGCCGAGGCGCTCGATATATAAAGGGCAAAACCGCTCCATACGGGGCGGTTTTTTTATTGCCTGCATGTCCTCGGCAGCATTTGCCCAAATGGTGAATGCTGGTGCCAGCAGGTTGCCGAGTGCGTGTCGCGGGTATACCTCATGCGTACCATGATCCAAACACTGTGAGGTGTCTGCGCGTGTGCGCGATAATTCATTTTGGAACTGACGGTTGGCGCGCTCGCGTCGATGAGGACTTCACTGCCGATAACGTTGCCCGTATCGCCGATGCCGTCGGCGAGTTGTGGCAAAAGACCAATCCGGGCAAAACGGTATATATAGGGTTCGACACCCGGCCCCTGGCGCGCGAGTTCGCTGAGCTTGCGGCGGGCGTGCTAGCAGCGCACGGGCTGGACACCGTGCTCGCTTCGCGACCTGTCCCGACCCCTGCCCTTACGTGGGCGGCGGCTTATGACGGTGAGGCGTGCGGCGCGCTCATGGTGACGGGGTCCCATCATCCGCAGGGTTATCTGTGCCTCAAGATTCGCATGGGTGACGGCTCAACCGCCAACCAGGATGTCATCGAAGAACTCGAAGAGACCATGGCTCCCGAGCCAATGGGGATCGAGGGGCAATATCGCACCGCGGATATCATTCCTGACTATATGCAGGCGGTGGCAGCATTTGTCGATGCCGAAGCCATCCGCGCCGCGCACTTGCGCGTGGTTGTCGATCCCATGGGCGGCGCAGCCCAGGGCTATCTAGCCGACTTGCTGCGCGAGCTTGGCGTTGAGGTGCACGAGATTCACGCCGGGCAGGCGTCTGATCAAGAAGATATCTGCCCCGACCCCGTTGAGCCTTGGGTGGACACTTGCGAGCGCACGGTTATCGAGGACGGAGCTTGCGCTGGCCTGGTGACCGACGGCGACGCCGACCGTATCGGCGCGGTTGACGAGCGCGGCAGATATATACATCCGCATCAGATCATGGCGCTCGTTTTGGGCGACTTGGTTCAATTTCGTAATTTGGAGGGGCGCGTCGTCGTCAATCTTTCATGCTCGACGCTCGTGCGTCGCATTGCCGAGGCACTTGGCTGCCGCGTGACCGTCAAACCAGTCGGTTTCAAATATATAGCGGCGGAGATGAAGAAGGGCGGCGTCCTCATGGGCGGCGAAGAAGCCGGTGGTATCGGCATCGCCGCGCATATGCCCGAGCGTGATGGAATCCTCGCCTGTCTGATTCTGTGTGAGCTTATGGCAAAGACGAACGCGCCTTTGGGCGTTCTGGTCGACCAACTCGAGGACAGTTTTGGTAAGACGAGTTACGGTCGACGCGATTTGCGCCTTGAGGCCGAAGATGCCGAAACGTTACGAACCCTGCTGCCGGGCGTAAACCCCAAGTCGATTTGTGGCAAGGTACCGCAAAACGTTAGTCATATGGACGGCTTGCGTCTGTCATTCGAGGATGACACGTGGCTGCTGGTCCGTCCTAGCGGGACCGAACCAGTGGTGCGCGTCTACGCCGAGGGGTTCTCGGTGGAAGAACGCGATGAGTTGCTCGATGCTGGCTGTGCTTTAGCTAGGGGGACGTATCCGCTTTAACCATGAGACTGCCTTATATAAAGAGATGCTCGGCGAGCGGTAGTTAACGGCTGGCAAACGTTAGTCGGATCACAAAATGTGTAGGAAATGTGTACGCCCAGATTCCCGCCCCCGGGGCCCCTCCGGTCTGGCAATATATCTCCTTGCCGCGCGGCCCGGTCGGACCGGATGAGCCGCG
>CABQAK010000010.1 GCA_902462065.1 uncultured Collinsella sp. | reverse complement strand
TGCAGTTGTTGATGCAGGTCCTTCCGCCGCGACCGGTGCCGCCGTGGGCCTAGGCGCCGCAGCCGGCATCGCCTCCAACATGGCGAGCACTCGCGCCCCGCAGCGCCCGCTCGCCCAGCTCGTTGACGTCGTGAGCGGCGAGAGCCATAGCATCACCTCCGCACAGGTGACCATCGGTCGCGAGCGCTCGGTTTCCGACATTGCCCTGCGCGACCCCAACGTGTCGCGCCGCCACGCCCAGCTCACCTTTACGGGCTCGGATTGGTCGATCGAGGACCTCAATTCCACCAACGGCACGCTCGTCAACAACCGCCGCATTACGCGCTGCCCGCTGCGCAACGGCGATCTGCTGACGTTTGGCCTGAGCACCTTTGAATTTAGGGGATAGTCGCTTATGAACATCGATATCGTCCTTTTTGCAGGCCGCATCGTCCTGGTCGCCCTGCTCTATATCTTCCTGTTCGCCGTCATGAAGACCGGCGTGGGACTTGTGCGCGGGCAGCGCCGCGACTCGGCTATCTGGACGATTGATGTGGACAAGGGTCCGCGCGGTATCCGCGGCATCCACGTAGACATGCTCGGCCCCGTCATCGTCGGTCGTTCGCCATCTTCGGACATCTGCATCAACGAACCGTTCGTCTCGGCCTCGCATGCGCGCTTTTCGCTGCAGGGCCCGGCGCTCATCATCGAGGACCTCAACTCGCTTAACGGCACGCTCGTCAACGGCCGCCAGCTCGTGGAGCCCGCGACGCTGCGTGAGGGCGACGAAGTCCAGATTGGCGACGTGGTCATGAAGGTGAACCGTCGATGATCGACGAGGAGAACAAGTCCGCAACTATGACCGAGGCACCGGCCGCCGCCACAGCTGCGCCGGCCCACGCCGCTCCGGCGGGCTCCGCACCCGTGGAGCCCGAGGACACCGTGTTCTCCCTGCCTCTTTCGCATGTAACGCATGATATTTCGGATCTCGCCGATAACGAGGACGAAGAGGATGCCGTAGCGGCGCCCATCGGCGCACATGCTGCGGAACAGCCCACAGCGCCCGAAGCAACCCCGGCGCCAGCTCACTTTGCAGAGCCCGTCGCCGCGGCAATCAACGAGAGCGCTGCGGTGTTTGCGGCACCCGAGCCCGCCGCGCCGGCGTTTCCCATAGCCCCAGCATCCGAGGTTGCGCCCGCGTCTACGCCGGCGCCCGAGCCTATAGACGTCAGCCCGCAAGACGACGAGTCGACCGCCCGCGTGTCCGAGGAGCCCGACTCCCCGGACACCGGCGATTCCGAATCAAACGCCGTGACCGACACCGCCTCTCCCGGTGACACCGCCGAAATCGACGTTGCCGCCGTTGAGGCCAAGCTCAAAGACCCCGGCTCGACCATGAGCTTTGAGCCCCTGACCGAGGAGCGCATCGAGACCGACTCGACCTATGATGCCGGCACCACCACGCAACTCATGTGGGGCGCCCGCTCCGACGTTGGCTGCGTGCGCCCGCACAATGAGGATTCCTACCTGGTGCAGTCGCCGCTCTTTTGCGTATGCGACGGCATGGGTGGTCACGCTGCCGGCGAGGTAGCCTCTTCCATCGCCGTCGAGACTATTGCCAAGACGGCCCCGCAGTCCGCCGACGCAGCACGCCTGGCCGCAGCCGTCGAGGCAGCCAACGCCGCCGTAATCGAGGCGGCCATGAACGGCCTGGGCAAGCCCGGCATGGGCTGCACAGCCACTTGCGCCTATATCGAAAACGACACGCTCGCCATCGCCCACGTGGGCGACTCGCGCGCCTACCTGCTCCACGAGGGCACGCTCATCCGCGTGACCCGCGACCACTCCTACGTGGAGGAGCTCGTGGACGCCGGCGAGATCACGGCAGACGAGGCTCGCGTCCACCCCAACCGTTCGGTCATCACCCGCGCGCTGGGCTCGGACCCCGCCATGTATGCCGACCACTTCACTCTGCATATCGAGGAAGGCGACCGTCTGATCCTGTGCTCCGACGGCCTTTCGAGCATGATTCCCGATAGCGATATCGAGAACATCGCCACGCAGTCCTCAACCGCGCAAATCTGCGTCGACAACCTAGTGGACGCGGCGCTTGCCGCCGGCGGCCACGACAACGTGACCGTAGTAGTCGTTGACCTGGTTGACGATGGCGTCATGCGCGAGGCGCAACGCGTGCGTCGCCGCAACGTTACTATCGCCGCCATCCTGGCCCTCGTCTTGGTGCTGGCAGCTGGCATCTGGGCCTACACGGGTGTCACCGGCTCGTACTACCTGGGCACCCACCAGGGCAATGTCGCCGTCTGGCGCGGCCTACCCGGCAAGCCGCTCGGACTCAAGCTCCACTGGCTCGAAAGCGAAACCAGTATCAAGCTGTCCGACCTGCCCGAAGACACGCAAAACCGCCTCAAGGCGGGCATTCCGCAAACAAGTGTCGACGATGCGCAGGACACGATATCCAAGTACCGCCACCAGATCGACGAGGAGCAGACCCGCCAGGTGATCGACGCGCAAACGATTCGCGACAACACCGATCAGGGATCGACCTCCGAATCAGATTCCGAGAAAACCGCCGAACAGTCCGCCGAGGCCGAAGCCTCCGAAAAGAACTAGAAAGGGAGTGCCGCTTATGAGTCGCCGCAACACCGAACTGCTCTTGCTCATCGCCTCGGCGTTCCCCGTCATCCTGCTGTATGCGATGTACGTGCTCACCGCGGGCGCCGCCATCTCCTTTGAGACGCTCGCCGTGCCGATCGGCCTCTTTGCCGCCTTTGCCGCGGCCCACATTGCCGTGCGCATCTTGGCACCTGGCGCCGACCCCGCCATCCTACCCATCGTATTTATACTTTCGGGCATCGGCATCACGTTCGTGACACGCCTCGCCCCCGCTCTCGCCATCTCACAGCTCATCATCCTGTTTGTCTCGGTGGCCCTGATGGTGGGAACGCTCGCGTTGGTTAAGAACCTCGACGTGGTCATGCGCTACAAGTACACCTTTGGCATTATCGGCATCATCCTGCTGATGCTGCCCATCTTTATCGGCACCACGATCTCGGGCTCCAAGCTGTGGATTCGCATCGCGGGCTTTACTATCCAGCCTGGCGAGTTCGCCAAGGTCTTTATCGTGCTGTTCCTGGCCGGGTACCTGGCCGAGAACCGCGAGCTGCTCTCCATCTCCAACCGCAAGATCCTGGGCTTTAAGATCCCTCGCCTGCGACTGCTGCTGCCGCTGTTTGCCGTGTGGGGTGTGTGCCTGCTCGTCGTCGTCTTCGAACGCGACCTGGGTTCGGCCGTGCTGTTCTACACCATCTTCTTGCTGATGCTCTATGTTGCCACGGGACGCTTTTCGTACGTCATCATCGGCCTTGCGCTGCTGGCCGTTGGAGCCGTGGGCGCCTACAAGTTCCTGTCGCACGCGCAGGTGCGCTTTCAGGTCTGGGTCGATCCGTTTAAGGACGCCCAGGGCCAGGGCTACCAGATCGTACAGTCACTTTACTCGCTGGCTGACGGTGGCCTGGTTGGCGTCGGCATCGGTAACGGCATGGCAAACAACATCCCCGTCGTCGAGTCCGACTTTATCTTCTCGGCCATCGGCGAGGAAATGGGCCTTTTGGGCGGCGGCGCCGTGCTCATCCTGTTTATGCTTTTTGCCGTGCGTGGCCTCACCACGGCCGCCCGCGCCAAGTCCGACCTTGCCGCCTTTAGCGCGACCGGCCTTACGGCGGCCATCAGCTTCCAGGCATTCTTAATCGTTGGCGGCGTAACCCGCCTGATCCCGCTGACCGGCGTCACCCTGCCCTTTATGAGCCAGGGCGGTTCCTCGCTGCTGGCGAGCTTTATCATCGTTGCGCTGCTGCTGCGCGCCGGCGACGAGGCAACCGGACGCGAAGCCGAACTCACCGGCACCGGCACCATGGCCGCCATCACCGATGACCAGGTCGCATCCGCCGCCGCCCCGACCGGCACACGTTTTGCCAGCGCATCTTCCTACGGCCACGGCAACCACTCCGCGGGTTCTCGCATGCGTCGTCGCCTGCTCGACACGCCAGAGTCCGGCGTGCTCGGCCGCGTGGCGCTTGCCAACCGTCTGACTCGTGCCGTGTTTGCTTTCACGGCGCTGTTCGCCATCCTTATCGGCAACCTCACCTATGTCCAGGTCATCAAGGCGAAGGACTATCAGGACATGCCGACCAACAACCACACCATCGCCCGCTCCAAGTACATCCAGCGTGGCTCCATCATCACGTCCGACGGCGTGACGCTAGCCGAGTCGCTGCAGCAGGAGGACGGCACCTACGCCCGTTCCTACCCCAACGGCAACATGGCCGCGCACGTGGTGGGCTACGTGAGCCAGCAATACGGCACCGCCGGCATTGAGAGCGTCATGAACGATACGCTCACCGGCTCCAAGGATTACTCCAGCTGGAACAACGCCATCGCGTCGCTCGCGGGGCAGACCCAGCCGGGCAATACCGCCAAGCTCACCATCGACTCGCGCATCCAGACGGCTGCCGAGCAGGCGCTCAAGGGCTTTAAGGGCGCTGTGGTGGTCATGGATCCGCGCACCGGCGCGGTCCTTGCGTGCGCGAGCTCGCCCACCTACGACAACACCAACATCGATGCGCTGCTCCAGTCGGGCGGCGGCGAGGACGGCTCCATGTATGACCGTGCCATGGACGCGCTGTACACCCCGGGCTCGACCTTTAAGGTCGTCACACTCTCCGCGGCGCTCGAGACCGGCACCGCCAGCCTTACCAGCACGTACCAGGCGCCCGGCTCCATGGATATTGGCAATGCGCCGGTCACCAACTCTGCCAACGAGAGCTACGGCACCATCAGCCTGCAGCAGGCCTTCGCCGTGTCGTCCAACGTCGTCTTTGGCCAGGTGGCAAACGAGGTCGGTGCCAGCTCGCTCGTCCAGTTTGCCAACGCCTTTGGCTACGGTCAAAAGCTCGGTCAGGATCTGACCACCGCGGCTTCCATCATGGCCGACCCGTCGCTTATGACCGAGTGGGAGACCGCTTGGGCAGGCGCCGGCCAGCCCGTCGGTATGGACCACACGCCTGGCCCGCAGACCACCGTTATGCAGAATTGCGTGATCGCTGCCGCTATCGCCAACAGCGGCGTGGTCATGGACCCGTTCTTTGTGTCCCAGATACTCGCCCCGGACGGAACCGTGGTTAAGACCACGCAGTCCCGCTCGCTGGGCCAGGCTGTCAGCTCTGCCACGGCCGACCAGGTCAAGCAGGCCATGCTCGCCGTCGTCCAGTCCGGTACCGGCACCGATGCCCAGATTCCGGGCGTCAAGGTTGCCGGCAAGACCGGTTCGGCCGAGACCGGCGGCACCAACGTCAACTCTATGTTTGTTGGCTTTGCACCTTACGATTCACCCACGGTTGCCATCTCGGTAGCCCTGGAGGATTACGACAAACACGACGTCGAGGCGGCCAAGATTGCCGGCATCGTCCTGACCGCGGCGCTCGCCGCACAGGGAGCGTGATGCCCGTGATCAAAGCGGATACTTGTGGCGCGCCGCGGCCGATGAGCTAGCGGCCACGCGCCACACGGCCCCAGCGGCCACACATTTGGTACTACACACATCGTTGAGCGAATAGTTATGTTAGGAGCAGGAATGGAACAGAGGGTCCTCGGGGGAAGATACCTCCTCAAGGATAAGGTGGGAACGGGCGGTATGGCGACCGTCTTCCGTGCACAGGATCAGGTCCTCGACCGCACGGTTGCCGTCAAGATCATGCTGCCGCAGTATGCCGGCGACGCCACCTTCGCCGCCCGCTTTAAGCAGGAGGCCCAGGCAGCGGCCGGCCTGTCCTCCCCCTATATCGTGGGCGTCTACGACTGGGGCAAGGACGGCGACACCTATTACATCGTCATGGAGTACCTGCGCGGCACCGACCTTAAGAGCGGCATCAAGAGCCACGGCGCCCTCGACCCCAAGAAGGTCGCCCAGATCGGCTCGCAGATCAGCTCCGCGCTTTCGGTCGCCCACAAGCACGAGATCATCCACCGCGACATTAAGCCGCAGAACATCATGGTGCTGCCCGACGGCAACATCAAGGTGATGGACTTTGGCATCGCGCGCGCCAAGAACAGCCACCTCACGCAAGACAACAACGTGCTGGGAACCGCTCACTACGTCAGCCCCGAGCAGACCCGCGGTCAGGACCTCGGCCCCACCTCGGATATCTATTCGCTGGGCGTCGTGATGTACGAGTGCGCCACCGGCCGCGTTCCCTTTGACGGTGACGACGCTATCTCGGTCGCACTCAAGCAGGTCAACGAGCTGCCTATTCCGCCGAGCCAGATCAACTCCGGTGTCGACGCCGACCTTGAGCGCATCATCCTCAAGTGCATGGAGAAAGACCCGGCAAACCGCTTCCAGACCGCCGACGAGCTGCGTCAGGTGCTCAACAGCTACCTGTCGGGCCGTGCCGTCAACGTCTCGGAGCCCACGCGCATCATCGGTGCCCCCGGTGAGCTGGGCGCCACCAAGACTCGCGAGCTTTCCGATCAGACGCGCGCCATGGTGCGTCCCGTTTCGGGCGTGAGCGGCCAGAATACCGCCCGTAGCTCGGTTTCGGGCTCTACCGGCTCCTACGAGGTCGAAAAGCCCAAATCCAACAAGAACAAGGTCATCGCCGCCGTGGTAGCAGCCGTTGCCGTCATCGGCATCGTGGTGGCCTTTGCCACAGGGCTCTTTGGCGGCGAGCAGGTCACCGTGCCCGATGTGCTGGGCAAGGACCAGCAGACTGCCGTCGAGCTGATCAAGGAAGCCGGCCTCGAGGTCGGCACCATCGACCAAAGCTACAACGACGATGTCGACGAGGGCAAGGTCGCCGAGCAGACACCCAACGGCAACACCAAGAAGGCCAAGGGCACCAAGGTGAACCTGGTAATCTCCAAGGGCCCCAAGCCCTCCGAGAAGGTTGAGGTTCCCCAGCTTGTCGGCCTGACCAAGGACCAGGCAGAAGCCGCGCTGGCAAGCGTTGGCCTGAAGGGCAACGCCTCCGAGGAGGCCAACGAGGCCGATGAGGGCCAGGTCTTTGAGCAGGGCACCGATGCCGGTAAGGAAGTCGAGAAAGGCACGACCATCTCGTACAAGGTCTCGGGCGGCCCGGATACCACGTCCGTCCCCGACCTGACCGACATGACCGAGGCCCAGGCGCGCAACGCCCTCGATATGGCAGGCTTTGGCGTCGACGTGAGCTACCAGGAGAACGACTCGGTTACCGAGGGCACCGTGATCAGCTGGAACCCCAGCGGCAAGCAGAAGCCCGGCGCCACGATTACCGTCGTCATTGCCAAGAAGTCCGGCAAGGCCAGTGTTCCGGGCAACCTGTACGGCAAGAGCATTTCCGCCGCCGTTACCGCGCTCAACAACGCCGGTTTCTATAACATTGGCTTCTGTGACCAGAACGGCAATCCCGTAAGCGGTAACGAGGATGCCACCGTTACGGGCGTCTCCCCCACTGGCAAGCAGTCCACCGACAGCACGATTACGCTGACGGTCGCACTTTCTGGTTCGGGCTCGGGCTCGGGCACGAGCACGGGCGACGATTCCGGTACGACCAACTAGTCGCCACCTCACCGCTCATTACGGCTCTCGCCGCAAACATATTCGCTCACAAGCGCCCGCTTGCTCCCCCAGCAAGCGGGCGCTTCGTTTTTGCCATGGCATGAACCAGAAGAGCCCGGCACCGTAGTGGTACCGGGCTCGACAAATCTCTGGTGCCCCCCAGGCGGATTCGAAAACTCCCCCCGCGGGGAAATTGGTGACGCGGGTGTCGACGGCCCGAATCCGCCGACAGCTCCCACAAACCAGAAACGGCGCCGCTCTCGCGACGCCGTCATATTCCCTGGTGCCCCCGGGCGGATTCGAACCGTCGACACCCGCTTTAGGAGAGCGGTGCTCTATCCCCTGAGCTACGGAGGCATGTTGTACTAGTGTAGCAGATTTGCGCCACTACCATGCAGCGCATAGCCGCTCTTCGAGATAGTCATCTACGACGTTCTTTAATGACTAGTCGTTTAAGAACGTCGCCGGCGACTAGTTGCCTTTGTGGAAGAGGTTTTTGATAACGGAGGGGATGCTCTTGGCGCCCTTGGCCGTCACATCGATAAAGTCGGGCGAACGCACAAGCTTATCCTCGTCGACGTACTTGCGGACCGCGCGCAACGTCTCTTTGTCGTCGCGCGTCGAAAACGTAAAGTGACCGTTGTCCTTGGTGAAGATGGCAAAACGCGTGATCTTCTTGGTGCCGCGTAAAACCTCGGCGGCAATATAGTCGACCTCGTCCCACGGGATTTGAATATAATCCTCGGGATTGCGCTCGTTGTAATACTCGAACGCCTTATTGCCCACCATCACGTTACCGTGGCTGGTAAGCCCCATCAGGCAGGTTGCCGGCGTTGCCAAATCGACCGTGCTGTTCTGAGATTGCGCCATGCGCGCCTCGCCCTCCAAATAAAACAATCGGACCGCATCCAGTGTACCCACCGGGTGCGGTCCGTTTCAATGGCTCAAAAGCCCTTGTCTAGCTACTCTCGGTCTTAAGCCGAAACGTGCTTACATGAAGCCGCAGACGCGACCGATGATGCCGATGGCGAAGAGAGCCAGGATGATGACAATCGGGCTGACCTTCTTCTTGAGGAGCTTGCAGACCAGCAGGGTCAGGCACACGGCGGCAAGGCCGGGGATGAGCTGATCGAGGTTGGCCTGAAGCGTGGTGACCTTCACCTGATCAAGGGCGTTAGCACCGATGGAGTTATACATCGTCAGCGCTTCCTTGACACCCTCAGAACCGGAGGGCAGGTTAGCCCAGTCGATAAAGGCACCAGCAGACTGCGTGACCTTGGAGACGACCGGGGTGAAGGAGATGGACACCCAGCGCTCGACCAGGGCGCCGATGATGAACATACCCAGGATGGAAGCACCCTCAGTGACCTTGCCCATCAGACCGCCGGAGAGGTCCTTGGCGATGGAGGAGCCGACCTTGTAGCCAAACTCCTGCGTGTACCACAGGAAGGCGTAACGGATGATGTTCCACGCGAAGAAGAACAGCAGCGGACCGGCGATGCTGCCGGACAGGGCCAGGGAAGCGCCCAGAGCGCCCAGAATCGGGCGAAGGGTGAACCAGAAGGCGGGGTCGCCGACACCGGCGAGCGGGCCCATCATACCGACCTTGACGCCCTGAATGGCGACGTCGTCAATCGGGGCACCGTTGGCGCGCTCCTCCTCGAGAGCGAGGGTAACGCCAATGACGGGGGCGGAAACATAGGGGTGGGTGTTATAGAACTCCAGGTGGCGCTTAAGAGCGGCAATCTGGTCATCCTTGCTGGTGTAGAGCTTCTTGATCGCAGGGATCATTGCGAAGCACCAGCCGCCGTTCTGCATACGCTCGTAGTTCCACGAGCCCTGAAGGAACTGATGACGGAAGCAAACCTTCTTGCGGTCAGCCTTGGTGAGCTGAATCTTGTTCTCTGCCATATGTATCACTCCCCTCCTACTCGTAATCGTTCAGAATGTCGCCGAGCGGGTCACCGGAGCCGCCGCCCATGCCGCCACCCTGCTTGGCCAGATCCTTAAGGCCAAGGTAGATGAGGGCAAGGGAGATGCCGATGAGGCCAAGGGCGATCAGCGTGAGCTGAGGGATGGCAGCAAGGACAAAGCCGAGGATGAAGAACGGCCAGGTCTCCTTGGTGGCCATCATGTTGATGACCATGGCGTAACCGACGGAAGCGACCATGCCGCCGCCGACAGCCATACCGCCGGACAGCCAGTCGGGCATAGCGTTAAGCGCGTTGGTAACAGCCTCGGCCGGGATGATGCACAGAAGTACTGCCGGGATGGCGATACGAAGGCCCTGCATGAGGATAGCAGCGTACTGCCAGCGCTCGATGCCGGAGAAGTCGCCCTTCTCGGCGCAACCGTCCATGGCGTGAGCGATAGCGGTAGCCAGGGTACGGCAGATCATGGTCAGGAACAGACCAGCGACCGACAGCGGGACGGCGACGGCGATGGCGGCGGTAACGGCCTTTGCCGAATCGGTGGCGCCACCGTTGAGGGCGAGCACCATGATGATCGAAGAAGCGACCGAGGCCAGAGCGGCATCAGGCGCGACAGCGGCGCCAACGTTAGCCCAGCCAAGGGCCATCATCTGGAGCGAACCGCCCAGGAGGATGCCCTCCTGAAGGTGACCGGTTACGAGACCGATAAGCGTGCATGCCACGAGCGGCTGATGGAACTGGAACTCATCCAGAATGCCTTCCATACCGGCAAGCAACGCGACAATCGCAACAAGCAGAATAGTGATTGCAGACATGTATCGGACCCTCCTTTACTATGCTTGAGCGGCCAGTTCGGCCTTAGCTTTCTTCAACATGGCGTCGAGATCCTCGGAGGAATCCGAAGGAACCTTGCGGACCTCGAACTTGACGCCCTTGGCCTTGAGGGCCTCGAGAGTCTTGACGTCGTCATCGCCCATAGCGACGGCGTTGGTGACGACGACCTTGCCCTTGGAGTGAGCCATGGAACCGATGTTGACTTCCTTGATGTCGACGCCGGCCTCGATGGCCTTGAGCAGATCCTGCGGGTTCTCAAAGAGCAGCATGGCCTTGGTGTCACCAAAGCGCGTGTCCTTGACGACCTCGGCCATCTTCTTGATGGGCACGACGTTGGCATGGACTCCCGGAGGGGCAGCCTGCTCGATCATGGTCTTGCGGAGCTCGTCGTGAGCAACGCCGTCGGAAACCACGATGATGCGGTTGGGGTTGATCTGCTTGGTCCACGTGGTGGCCACCTGACCATGAAGCAGACGGGTGTCGATACGGACGTGGGCAATCTTGATGTGCCCGTCGCCGATGACCGTTCCCGGAGGGATGGCGCCTGCAGGAGCAGCGGCGGCCGCAGCCGGCTTCTTCTCCTCGGGCTCCAGAGACTCGGGCTTGACGCGCACGCCAGCCTTAGCCTCAGTCACGAGATGTTTTGCGATCGCATGTGCAGTGTTCTTTGCGTCAAAGCGCTGCGAATATGCCTCGATGAGCATAGGCAGGTTGACACCGGTGACGATAGCCCAGGAATCGTGGCCCTCGATGAGTCCGCTGATCTGGTTGAACGGCGTGCCGCCCCACAGATCAACGAGGAAGAGCACCTGCTCCTGGTCCTCGAAGGAAGCGATTGCTTCCTCGACCTTGGCACGGAAGTCGTCGGGGCCCATGCTCGGCTCGAGCGAGACCACGGCAACAGACGGCTGATCGCCAAAGACCATCGAGCCCGTCTGCTTGATTCCAGCTGCCAAGTCCCCGTGGCTAGCAAGAACAATACTTACCATCACATAACCTCCTTTTTGTCTACGTATTTCCTACACGACATGAAAGGAGTATACCTGTTTGGATTGTGGAATTATAGCTAAATTCGCAAAAGGTTGGTTTATTTGTTTAAACGTCTAGGTTTGTTACAAATTGATTACGTTGCCGGTTTACAGCTTATTGCCTGCTAAAACGTGATTTTCTGATTGCTTTCAAAGACATATAAAGGTGCACTGTTCGTTAAGACCGCTTTTAGGTGGATCCCAATGCGTCTGCGTGCCACCATTTTGTTTAAACAGACATGACTTGACTAACCGAAGCAAATATGTTTAGAACTCTAGCCCATGCAGTCATTGGATGTTAGGCGATGTGGAGTGGGTTGGCGGCGTCGACGGCATCGGGGGCGTCGGAGAGGCCGTCAGGAGCAGCGTCTGCCGGATCCTCTTCGGGGGTCTCGATCTGTTTGATCATGACCTCCTGGCCCTGCAGCAGGTATGTCTCGCCGCTACCGCAATGGGGACAGGTCTTGCCGTGCTCGACCGTCGCGTAGTCGCAGCCACACGCCTCGCAATGCGTCACGGCCTCGACGGGCTCCACGATAAGCTCTGCACCCTCGGTGATGGGCTTTTTATCTGCCGCCCAGCGCCAAGCGTCGAGTAGCAAGTCAGGAACGACGCCCGAGACCTCGCCCAGCAGCAGCGTGACGCTCGAAACGCGACGCACGCCATTGGCGCGCGCCACGTTCTCGACATCACGAATGATGTGATAGACGATTCCGAGCTCGTGCACTTTTAATTCCTTCCGCCGTTCTAACGAACGGCGGTCGGCTTGACGCTGCGCGAGTCCCAGACGGGCGATCTGCCTTTCAATCGTCGGGCATGGGCAAAAGCCCTATGCCCTCCTCTTTCAAGGCACCTCGCCACGCCTGGGACCCGCTCGCTGTCCAACCGCCCTCTGCGCCGTTCACTTACTTGTTAGGTCTCTTACTTCTTCCCAAATTTGATCTTAATTGCACGCTTCAATGCGTACTTGCCCAGGCTTGGGAGCTTTTGCTCGTATTTGACCATCGTGGAGCACTCGGGACGGTCGCGATCCAGATGGATGGCGTCGAACGCGCACTTGGTGGTGCACAGGCCGCAGCCGATGCACTTGTTGGGGTCGACGATCGAGGCGCCGCAGCCCAGGCAGCGGGCAGTCTCGGCGCGCACCTGTTCCTCGGTAAAGGTCTCGACGTACTCGCTAAACGGCGCGGCCTTCTCGCGTTCGCGGTCCACATGCGCAACCTCGCGGCTCGCGTTGTCGTAGCTCTCGAGCACAACGTCGTCGCGGTCGAGCGCGGTGTAGCGGCGCTGATTGCGGCCGATGGTGAGCGTAGAGCCCGGCTGCACAAAGCGATGGATGGACACGGCGGCCTCGTGACCGGCGGCGATGGCATCGATGGCAAAGCTCGGACCGGTATAGACGTCGCCGCCCACAAAGATGTCGGGCTCGGCGGTCTGATAGGTCTGGGGATCGGCAAGGGCGCCCTGACCACGGCCGAGCTCCACCTTGGAGCCAGCCAGCAGGTCGCCCCACACAATGGACTGGCCAATCGACATGACGACACGGTCGGCATCGACACGGCGCAGATCGTTCTCGTCGTACTCGGGCGCAAAACGGCCCTCGTCGTCAAAGACACGCGTGCAGCGCTTGAAGGTGATACCGCACACACGACCGGCCTCGTCCAGGTGAATCTCCTTGGGGCCCCAGCCGCAGCTGATGTGAGCGCCGTCCTCGATGGCCTCGCGACGCTCCTCCTCGCTGGCGGGCATCTGGGCCTCGCTCTCCAGGCAGAACATCTCAACGTGCTCGGAGCCCAGGCGGCAGGCGTCGCGCGCGACATCGATAGCCACGTTGCCGCCGCCCACCACGATGGTGCGGCCGGGCAGCGCATCGATCTTGCCACTGTTGACCTCGCGCAAAAAGTCGACGGCCACGGTCACGTCCTCGGCATCCTCGCCCGGAATACCGGCGAGGCGGCCGCCCTGGCAGCCAATGGCAACATAAAAGGCCTTAAAGCCCTGCTCGCGCAGCTCGTCGAGCGTCACATCGCGACCGACTTCCACGCCATAGCGGAACTCGACACCCATCAGACGAATGATCTCGACCTCGGCCTCGATGACGTCCTTCTGCAGCTTAAAGCTGGGAATACCGTAAGTGAGCATGCCGCCCGGGCGCTCGTTCTTCTCGAACACGACGGGCTTGTAGCCCTTCTCGGCCAGGTAGAAAGCGCAGGACAGGCCGGCCGGGCCGGCACCGATAATGGCGATCTTCTGGTCGAAGCCGCCGGCACGCGTCGGGGTCACCACGGGCGGGACATAGCGGGTTGCGGCGTCCAGATCGCGCTGGGCAATGAACTTCTTGACCTCGTCGATAGCCACGGCGGCGTCCACACGGCCGCGGGTGCAGGCATCCTCACAGCGGCGGTTGCACACACGGCCGCAGATAGCGGGCAGCGGGTTCTCGCGCTTAATGAGTGCTAGGGCCTCGTCATAGCGACCCTGAGCCGCGAGCTTCAAATAGCCCTGAACGGCAACGTGCGCGGGGCAGGCCGTCTTGCAGGGAGCGGTACCGGACCCATGCGTCTCGATGCGGTTGTCGTTGCGGTAGTTGGGCGACCACTTGGTGTGGTCCCACTTGGTGGCGTCGGGCAGCTCCTGGCGCGGATACTCGGGCGCCTGTCCGCCGGCCTTTTTGCTGCAGAGCTTCTGGCCTAGCTTGGCGGCGCCGGCCGGGCACACCTCAACGCAGCGACCGCAGGCAACGCACTTGTCCTTCTCGACCTTGGCGACATAGGCCGAGCGCGACAAGTTGGGCGTGTTGAACAGCTGCGAGGTGCGCAGGGCGTAGCACACGTTGACGTTGCAGTTGCAGATGGCGAAGATCTTGTTCTCACCGTCGATATTGGTGATCTGGTGCACAAAGCCGTTGTCCTCGGCCTGGCGCAGGATGTCGTAGACCTCGTCGCGCGTCACGTAATGGCCACGGTCGGTCTCGACCACGTAGTCGGCCATATCGCCCACGGCGATGCACCAATCGGCCGGGTCGTCGGCGCAGCCCTCACCCATCACGCGACGGCTCGCGCGGCAACTGCAGGTGCTGGCGGCATATTTGCCATCGTATTTGTCGAGCCAATGCTCGATATGCTCGATCGGCACCGAGGTGCTCGCGGCGTCGATAGCCTTCTCGACCGGAATGACATGCATGCCGATACCGGCGCCTCCGGGCGGCACCATCGGCGTGGCCTTGGACAGCGGTCCCTTGGACGCCTGCTCAAAGAACTTGGCATAGACCGGGTGCTCCTCGAGCTGGCTCACGCGCATGTTGAGGAACTCGGCGGAACCCGGCACCAGCATGGGCAGCACCCACTGCTTGGCGCGCTCGGGGTTTTCCCAGTTGTACTCGAGCAGACCCGTGTAGCTCATGTCGTCGAGCATCTTCTCGATATCGGCTTCGGGCATGCCGGTGAGCTTGACCATCTCAGGCAGCGTATAGGGACGGCGCATCTTCATCTTGCAGAGCACTTCGGCCTGCTCGTCGGTTGCAGCCTCGGCAAACGACCAGTACTCGTAGCCCAGCAGCTCATCGCGATGCAGCAGACGGTTGGTGCAGTGCTCGCACAGCTTGACGACGGCCTCGCGCGGATGCTCCGGCAGCGGCGGCACGAACTCCGAACCGATGTCGGGCTCGGTGTAGCTAATCCCCGGTCCGTTGAGAATCATGGTTGTCCCTTCTCTTGCCACAGCCCGGCGGGACCGCGGCACCCCTCTTTTTTTGCAGGCCGGGCATTTCCCCATGCCGTTCACCCGCCATTGTTGACATTGTGTCAAAAATAGTATTGACGAACCGTCAACAATATTCAAGACTGTTAGGCGAACGGTCAGGCAAAAGAGGATGAAAGGCGGCAAAACATGGGCAACAACACAGCAGGTACCTCTGTGGTCGATGCCGTCCCCGCATCCGATAGCGCGGCAAAGCGCCTGACGGGCGACGAACGCCGTCGCGAGATCCTCGATGCCGTGCGCACCGTAAGCTCCGAGCTGGGCGTGTCCCACCTATCGGTATCGGCCGTGACCAAGCGAGCCGGCTGCACGCGTTCATTGTTCTACCACTACTTCGCCGACATGGACGCCGCCGTCACCGCCGTCATGGACGAGGCAATCGACGGTTTTATCTCCGAGCTCGAGCAGTGGAATGCCAACCGCACCGTCGGTGATATCGAGGGCGCGCTCGACACCGTCGCCCCGCTCTTTAAGCGCCTGGTCGCCAGCGGCCACGAGCTGCCGAGCACGCTCACCTCGAGCAGCGGCGCGCTCTACGGCGGCTTTTTGCACAACGTGGTCCAGCGCGTGGCGCAGTATATCTGCGACACCACCGTGGTGGATTTTGTCGCCCATCATGAGCTACGCATCGACCATGTCTACGAGACGTTCTACACCCTCATCATGGGGTTGTTGATGTATATCCGCACGCACCCCGATGTGCCCGACGAGACGGTCAAGGAAATCATCGCCTCGACACTCCACATCGAGGGCTATACCGCCAAGTATCCGGAGCGCAAGCCCCAGAACTGACGACATTTGGCCAAACTGCCCGCGATCAGAAGAGGGGCCGCGGGCGTGTGAAAGGAGAGCAGCATGCTGTTCGATGTTTGGGGTAGCGATACCCTTATCCACTGGGCCGGCTGGGCCATGGTCTTTATTGGCCTGATCGTGCTCAACGAGGTCGGCCGCCGCACCAAGCCGGGCGCGGCAATCATCTTTGGCGTGGCTCCGCTGGCCATGACCATCTACTGCGTCGCCATCGCCATCGGCGTCTCGCAGGGCGCCGAGTGGGCGCTCACCAACCCCACCCATGTGTACCAGAACAGCTGGTTCCACTACGCCAAGGTATACGCGGCGCTGGCCGGTTGCTGGGGCTTCATTGCCATTAAGTACCAGTGGGGCAAGATCGGCAAGGCGCATTGGTTCCGCGCATGGCCGTTTGTGATCGTCGCCATCAACATCATGATCGCCGTCGTGTCCGACTTCGAGAGCGCCTATCACTTCTTTGTCCTGGGCGAGTCCACCTGGGTCACCTCCGAAGGTGCTACGCAGCTGGCCGGCTGGAACAACGTGTTCAACGGCATCGCCGGTATTATCAACATCTTCTGCATGACCGGTTGGTGGAGCGTCTACGCCTCCGAGGATCAGACCGACATGCTGTGGCCCGATATGACCTGGGTCTACATCATCGCCTACGATATCTGGAACTTCTGCTACACCTACAACTGCCTGCCCACCCACTCCTGGTTCTGCGGCTTTGCGCTGCTGCTGGCGCCCACCGTCGCCGCCTTTATCTGGAACAAGGGCGGCTGGATCCAGAACCGCGCCTTTACGCTGGCCATTTGGTGCATGTTTGCCCAGGTGTTCCCGTACTTCCAGGAGGAGTCCGTCTTTGTGACCCACTCCACGCTCGACCCCGGCGCCGCCACCGCGGTCTCGATCGCCGCACTGGTCGCCAACGTCGCCGCGATCATCTACATCGCCTACCGCGCCAAGAAGCTCGGCCGCAATCCCTACAAGCAGGACGTCTTTGAGGGCACCAGCGATTGGGAGAAGGCTACCGCTCGCCGCGCCAAGGTGGATTACGCGCACGCCGAGTAACGCGCCTGACGCAAACATCGCTTGAGCACGAAGTGGCATAGCCGGCTCCGCGCAACTCAACGCATTGTAGAGCTCCCGGAATGTGATTCGTTCGCGTTCCGGGGGCTTTTTGCTGCCGCGATGATGCGGCTGAACGATGCGCTCGGGTTAAATCGGATCTTATATTTCGCATGCGCTTTATATGGCTCCATTTTTGGGTACAGTGTTGTCCCGATATTGAGCTTGGGGGATATATGAAAGATGAGACGATGGGCCAAGAGGATGCGGCCCAAGATGCAGAAGCGTGTGCCGAGGCCCTGGAGAGCCTAGACCAGATCGCGCTGGCCGAGATTGCGTTTGACGATTCGAGCGTTGATGTGCGGGATGAGCCGGAAATCGAGGCGCAGCCCGATGATCAGGATGCAAAAGACGATGGCGCCGCGCCCACCGAAGACGAGGCGGGGGACGAGGAATCCGAATGCGAGGCCGACGACCGGCCCGAATCCGACACGAGCGAGGAAACCATCTTGCTCGACAGTTTGCCGGCCGAAGATTCGCTGACCCGCGAGCTTCCCGGCCTGGGCTCCGCCCCTGCCGTGGACGAGACCATCGCCATGGGCGATATTCCCCTACCGTCCGTTCCTTCGGCACGCGAAGCCGAGGTTCGTCATCGCAAGATGTCGCCCAAGCGCCGCAACCTGATGGTTGCCGGCGTTGTGGCCGTCGCGCTCATCGCCGGCGGCGCAGGCTATGCGGCTTGGAATGGATACCAACAAGAGCAGGCCGCCGCTGTCGCCGCCAATGCGCACACGATGATGTCGGTGCAGATTGGTGTGCATGCCGCGGGCCTCGACTGCTCAACTGGCTCAAAGATTCCCGTACAGGTGAGCGGGCAGGATTCCGACGGTTCTTCCGTGAGCGAAACGCTCTACGTTGACGAGCATGGTCGCGGCATCAAGCTGCTGCCCGGCGATTACACGCTCTCCATTGCCGCCTCCCCCATCGCGGCCGACGGCACCATCTACACCGTCCCGACCACCAAGGCGCAGGTCACCATTAAGAGCGATGGGCAGGATTTGAGTGCCCAGGCCACCTTTAAGCTCAAGGTGTCTTCGGCCGACATGGTGACCGACGACCAGATCGATGCCGCCGCCAAGTATGCCGAGGAAGGCGGCGCGAGCTCCGCCGCCGCGGCAAAGATACTCCAGCAAGCGGCAGTTACGCGCCGCGATGCCGCCGCCAACGCCGTAAGCGCAAGTGAGGCGCAGGCCGCGCGCGATGCCGATGCTCGGCACAAGGCGACGGATCTGTATCAGCTCGATATTCCGGTTGAGTGGTATGGCAAGGTCGCAACCTGGCAAAACGGCAGCACACTGTGCATCTATCTGGGCGATGACGCCAACACACCGCTCGTGACGCTCGTCGCGGTGCGCGAGGGCGAGAGCTTTACGCCCGATGAGGGCGATACGGTTTTGGGCGCGGCCAATCTAGGCAACGGTTATACCGTCTACGCCAGCGGCCCCGTCTATCCGTACGTGGTGCCCCAGACCATCAACGGACGGACGCAGAATCCCGTGTCAACCTACCCCATGGATACGGCGATTGAACTTGTCGAGCTCACGACCGGCAACCGCTACACCTATAGTCAGATCAAGAACGACCTGGTTAGTAAAGACGGCAACGCAGACGCCGCAACCAAGCTCGAGACCGACTACCTCGCCCAGATTCTCCTGCCGAGCATCAAGGCCCAGGACTAGCCGGGCGCATCATGGTGCTCCCCAACCGTGATGAAGGGGCCAGGAGGTCCTGGCCCCACAGATCCGTAGATGGTTAGGCAAGGAGCCACTTCCATGCGGGAACAACGTGTACCACACCGTGCTCGCATGGAATATCGGCCTGCTCATCCATGGTAACGATTGCCGACTCGCCAAGATCGAACTGGGCCATCGAGGCATCAAGCGCGGCAATTTCGCGCTCGCGCGTTTTCTCACTTGCCATATCCACGCTCACCTGAATCAGGCTATAAGCCCGCATGAGAAGTGCGTCCCCAGCCACAAAGTCCACCTCATGGTTTTTGCTCTTCTCTTTGATCAGCAAGCGGCAGACCGATCCGACCCTCACCGCGGGAGTCCTTCTTCTTAGCGCGTTGAACACTGCGGTCTCGAGCCTCTGGCCCTGGTCCAATGCCGATGCGGGAGAGAATGCTCCAAACATCGCAGGATCGACAGCGTAGACCTTAGACGCAGACCGCATGTTATTTGCCAGTGAACGCGTGAACTCCGGCACGGAGAACAGCAGGTAGGCATCCTCATAATACTCAAGTAAGTTACTGAGCGAATTACGACTGACGGGTATCTGCCTGCTCTTGAACTCGTTGTACACTTTGTTCACCGACAGCTCTCGTCCCGAAGATGCCATACACCGCGTCAGGAACAGAGATGCCAGGCGAGGGTTCTTGACGTCGTAACGTTCAACGACGTCCATGGCGACCGTTCGCGAAGCATATTCCTGTAGCAGCTGAATCGCGTCTGCGGGCGTCTGCTCAAGTGTCGCGATAAATCCCCCTCGTTCAAGATATCCGATCAGATGATGTCGAAGCAGCGCTGCATCGCTTGGGGAAAAGGTCGCATCTGGCTCGAAAACGCTCCCCGTCTTATATCGAACGTATTCCGAAAAACTCAACGGAAAAAGCTCTCGTATAAGAGAACGACCCCTGAACTCGCTCTTAAGTTCTGAGGACAGCATCTTAGAAGAAGATCCCGTCACATAGACGGTCGCTTTCTCCGTATCGACTACACGCCGCAGAAACGCACCCCATTCGGGAATTTCCTGGATCTCGTCAAAGAAAATGTAGGCGCCCTCGGTTCGAGCAGCAGGATGCAGCGCATAGAACGTGTCAAGCACGTCCGCCAGCAGCGATGGCTCATACGGGCGCAAGCGCTCGTCCTCAAAATTAAAGTAAAGCATCCGGTCAAGCTCGACGCCCCGGTCCTGAAGCCGCTGCATCTCCTGATACAGGCGATACGTCTTTCCACAACGGCGGGCCCCCACAACCACATTTACGATGTTGTCGCGCTTTGGCTCCTGTGGGTTTCCCAGATCAAGGTCTCGCTCAAAGACCTGCGGAACCCCCTGCTGTTCAAAGTCCTTTATTTTCTGGGCGATCAAGTCGTTGAATGCCATGATTCTCCAATCTTGCTCTCTAGCTAATCAAAATTATAGCGATTCTTGATTAATTAGAGAGCAAGATTATGTCTGACTTGATTAAAACTTAAGCAAGTTTTTTCACTATTACTGCTCGAAGGATGCCGAGTGGCTGAGAGGACAACCAAACTCGAATGCGACTCCCTGGACAGTCGATTTGGGACGGGGCTTTTTTGACTACCCTCCCCCTGTAGAAAAATCCCTAACGCAGTTGCGGTGAAATAGGGACTGTTTTTGCTGGTCAAACCGTAAAACAATCCCTATTTCACCGCAACTTATTGGTGGCCTTTTGGGTAGCACTCAGCGCCACGGGTCGGCTTCGAACATTGGCTCGCGCTCGGGGCGTCGGTCACTGTAGGGATCGTAACCGTCATCGTCCTCGTTCTCGGCACGGATATAGGGGTCGCGCGGCTTGGGCGCCGGTTTCGGCGCGGGCCTTGGTGCGGCGGACGCTATCTCAGCCGCCGGTGCGTTCGTCTTGTTCTCGTCTTTCATCTGCATAGCTCCTTGCATCGCATCCGCTCAACATCATCGATTGTCGCACGAAAAAGGGCGGCGGACCCGATTGGATCCACCGCCCTTGGCGTTCGGCTCTAAAGGCAGATTTTAAGGCATGTCCCAAAATCTACTCGGCGTCGGGGACCTCGTAGGTGGCTGCCGGCGTGTTGTCGCACACGACGGTAAAGCCGCCGTCCTTGTCGACATCGACAGTCACCTGATCGCCCTCGCGCACCGTGCCGTCGATGATGGCCGCCGCGATGGCATCGACAACCTCGCGCTGCACCAGACGCTTGAGCGGGCGGGCGCCAAAGACCGGGTCCAAGCCGCCCACGGCGAGCATCTGCTTGGCCGCCGGGGTGATGGCAAGCGTCATGCGCTCCTTGGCCAGGCGTGCGCGAACATCGGCAAGTTGGATGTCGACGATCTTCTCGATCTGCGCCATGCCGAGCGGATGGAACACCACGATGTCATCGATACGGTTGAGGAACTCGGGGCGGAAGGTCTGAGCCATGGCCGCGTCGACCTGATGGCGCATCTCCTCCTCGTCCTTACCCGAAAGCTCAGCGATAGCCTTGGAACCCACGTTGCTCGTCATGATGATGATTGTGTTCTTGAAGGACACCTGGCGACCCTGACCGTCGGTCAGACGGCCGTCATCGAGCACCTGCAACAGCACGTTGAATACATCCGGGTGAGCCTTCTCCATCTCGTCGAGCAAGATCACGGAGTACGGACGACGGCGCACAGCCTCGGTGAGCTGACCGCCCTCGTCGTAACCCACGTATCCCGGGGGCGCACCGATCAGACGCTGGACGCTGAACTTCTCCATGTACTCGGACATGTCGATACGCACGAGCGCGCGCTCGTCATCGAACAGGCACTCGGCCAGCGCCTTGGCGAGCTCGGTCTTGCCTACACCGGTGGGGCCCAGGAAGAAGAAGCTGCCGATGGGCTTGTCCGGATCGGAGAGGCCCGCACGGCTGCGGCGCACGGCCGCGGCGACAGCGGAGACGGCCTCGTCCTGGCCGATGACGCGCTTATGCAGCTCACCCTCCAAGCCCTTCAACTTGTCGAGCTCGCCCTGCATCATCTTGGACACGGGCACGCCGGTCCAGGCGCTCACAACCTCGGCAATCTCATCGGAGGTCACCTGTTCGTTGAGGCCCTCGCCGTCCTGCTGCTTTTGCGCCTCGAGTGCGGCCTCGGAATCCTGAATCTGCTGCTGCAGGCCCGGAATCACGGAGTAGCGCAGCTCGGACGCACGACCCAAATCGCCGTTGCGCGTCGCACGCTCCTCCTCGCTCTTGGCCTCGTCGAGCTGTCCCTTGAGCTCCTGCACGTGGTCGATAGCGTTCTTCTGGTTGAGCCAGCCGGCCTTTTGCACGTTGAGCTTTTCCTGGACCTCGGCAATCTCTTGGCGCAGAGCCTCCAGACGCTCCTTGGAGGCGTCGTCGGTCTCCTTCATGAGCGCCTGTTCCTCGATCTGCAGCTGAGTGAGCTGACGCGTGGTGGCGTCGATCTCGACCGGCATGCTGTCGAGTTCCATGCGCAGGCGACTTGCCGCCTCATCGACCAGGTCGATGGCCTTGTCGGGCAGGAAGCGGTCGGCGATGTAGCGATCGGAAAGGTCGGCGGCAGCCACGAGCGCGCCATCGGTGATGTGCACGCCGTGGAAGATCTCATACTTCTCCTTAAGGCCACGCAGGATCGAGATGGTGTCCTCGACGGTAGGCTCGCTGACCATCACGGTCTGGAAACGACGCGCGAGCGCCGCGTCCTTCTCGATGTACTTGCGGTATTCGTCGAGCGTGGTCGCGCCGATCGCATGCAGGTCACCACGGGCGAGCGCCGGCTTGAGGATGTTGCCGGCGTCCATGGAGCCCTCGGTGGCACCCGCGCCCACAATGGTGTGGAGCTCATCGATGAACAGGATGACCTTGCCCTCGGACTTCTGGACTTCCTTGAGCACGGCCTTTAAGCGGTCCTCGAACTCGCCGCGGTACTTGGCACCGGCGACCAGCGCGCTCATGTCGAGCTCGATGAGGTCGCGGTCGCGCAGCGTGCTCGGCACGTCGCCGGCCACGATACGCTGGGCGATGCCCTCGACGATGGCCGTCTTGCCGACGCCCGGCTCGCCAATGAGCACGGGGTTGTTCTTGGTGCGGCGGGACAGGACCTGGATGGTACGACGGATCTCGTCGGTACGGCCGATGACCGGGTCGAGCTTGCCGGCGCGGGCGAGGTCGCAGATGTTGCGACCGTACTGCTCCAGCGCCTCAAACTGCGTCTTGTCCTCGGCAGACGTCACGCGGTCATCGCCGCGCAGCTCCTCGTAGACTTGCTCGATGCGCTCCTTGGTGACGCCTGCGTCGCGCAGCACGCGGCCCGCCTCGCCCTTGTCCTCGGCAAGCGCCATCAGCAGATGCTCGGTCACCACAAAGCTGTCGCCCATCTTGGTGGCCTTCTTCTCGGCCTTCTCGATGACGCGGACGAACTCGTTGGACAGGCCCATCTGCTGGCCCTCGCCCGAAACCTTGGGCGCGTGGTCGATGGCATCTTGTGTGGAGCGTGCGAGCTGGGCCGGGTCGGCGCCGATGCGCTCGATAATCACGGAGATATTGCGCTCGCCGGCACCGAGCAGGGCAGACAGCAGGTGAATCGGCTCCACCGCGCCGGCCTGCGCGTCAGCAGCCGTGCTCATGGCGGTCTGCAACGCCTCGCGCGACGTCATTGCTAGCTTATCGATTCTCATGGAATCACCTCTCTTGGGGCGGCCGCCCTACGGGGCGGCTTCACGTTGTTCGAGAAGTATTGTTGCCAGCTTTGTACGATCTTATACACAAATCTAAGTCTCTATATATAAGATTTTCTGAGTGATTGAGAGATAGGGGACAGGGACGTCGGCCCGCTGTGGCCCCGGCGCGCTACCGTCTCGATCTGTAACATCTAGCAGTCATTTTTGGTCCTAGGTGTTACAGATCGAGATGAAATGTTCAGTAGCTCCCCTTTATCTCAATCTGTAACAAGTACTCGGCAAAAAGAGGTCTACCTGTTACAGAACGAGACAAACAGAAGACACCCGAATCGAAAATCTAAATCTGTAACACCAAGCCCACTTTTAGCGGCCAAGATGTTACAGATCGAGACAAACCGAGAACTACTACAAAGGGGACGGGTACCTTTGTGGTAGTCGCGGTCTCTACTCCTTCGCCGAACCCGTACTTCCCGATTCGACGGTCCAGGGCATCTCATCCTCGAACAGCCATGTGCGGGCAGACCCACTATCGCGTGCAGTCTGCGGGTCAGGCAAGCAGGTCTGTTTATAGGCATCTTGGATACACTGGCCCATAAAATCGTTGAGCTCGGTCTGGTCGCCCTCCATGACATAGGCGACATCGCCGTCCATGATGTAGATGCCCGGACCCTCATTGCCCTCGTAGCCCGGATCGTACGAGACATCACATAACTTTGCGCCGTTTGCAGTGTCCAGCTCGATGGAAGAGTGGCATCCGCCAACCATGTCGTTCGCTTTTGCCCGATAGGACGCATATCCATACCAGCGCTTAAAGGTTTTGCCCTTGAGCAGCTCAGACGCCCTGTCGATCAGCCTAGAATCCATGGTATAGCGCATAGCCCCAAGCTGAATGTGCGGATAATTGCTAATACCCAGCACAGCCGGCTGCTCATCAAAATCAACGGTAATGGTCTCAGGCTTGTCGTCGCCGGTCAGAAGTTCGACAGATTGAGTCACAGGCTTAACCACCGGCTCCATCACCGCAGCAGGTAGAAACGCCATGCCGACAGCGCCCATGCCAACCACGGTGATCGCAAGCGCCAAAACAATCAACCCAATACGGGCAGGACTTCTCACAGCAAAGCACCTCACAATGCAAGCCTTCGCCATCTGTACTAATAATATCGCCAGCCAGCACTATTACCAAAAGAAGCTGCTCGCACCCCACCACCACAAAGGTGCCTGTCCCCTTCGTGGTGGTTTTCGACGCTAACGGTCGACCATCTCACGCCATGAGATTAAACTTGAATTGTTCTCTGAACATATCCATTTCTGCCTATCCTCAACAGCTCTTTGTCTCGAGGAGCGCATATGAAGCCGTCTCATTCCACCGGTCGCAACGTCATCGCCATTCTCGCCATACCCATCGTGATGCTCTTCCTTATCGTCATCACGCCCTTTTCTTTTGGTATCGCCTCGCCCTTCGATCTTTGCGGGATGATCGACGCCGGCTCGCGTGCCACCTCGCTCTCCTTTGTCTGCCGTGGCGTGTTCTACGAATATGCAATTCCCACCGGAAGTTGGCAGTCCAAGTTACCGTTGCTCGGCAAGGTCGACGGATGCTCCCCCTATTTCTGCCTTGAACCTCAGGCGCTAAACTATCTAATCGACGACCAGCCACTCGACTCCATCACCCTCGCCTACGACTACGCACCAAACACCGATGAGCGCCACATGAACCAAGTCCTCGACAAGATGCTTGGACAGTGCGGGCTCACCGAGGAGGCCGGTCGAACCATCTATAGCAACCAGAAATTAAAGCGAACAGAACTCCGCCGTGTCGGAAAAATCAAAGGGCGAAACGGGGCCGCCTACTGGGATGCCTGGGCAACACGCGACAAGGGCGAATTCGGACACAGCACCTATATGGTCACTGTCTACACCAAAGACGGAATTAAGGACAATGTTGACGATTTCGCGTCATCCAAACTCGGCATCCCCAAAACAACCAAACCCGCCAGCCCGGATGAAATCCTGTAGAGACGCTCATTAGAATGTCGTTCAGCGAGCGCGGCAGCATCGAGCTCGCCCCCACCACCACAAAGGGGACAGGAGCCTTTGTGATGATCTTCGGCCCCGGCTTTCACCATCTCGATCTATAACATCTAGCTGCCGTTTTGGACCTCAGATGTTACAGATCGAGACGAAATGTTCAGCAGTTCCCGTTTATCTAAATCTGTAACAGCTACTCGGCAAATAAGGGTCTACCTGTTACAGAACGAGACAAACCGCGGACCACCACAAAGGTGCCTGTCCTCTTTGCGGTGGTTTTCGACAAAAGAAGCCGCCCCGATAACAGGGGCGGCATCAAGCAAGTCTATTTATTAGCGTCCCTCAAGACCCAACGAGAACGTCGCGGTAGCCCCGGCCACACCTTTCCCTCGGGCGACCCTCGCGAAGCGCGTGAGCACGAGGGAAAGGTGTGGCCGGGGCGTACGGCAACGTTACTCGGCAGCGGCCTTGAACTTGTTGTAGTTGATCAGGCAGCCGGCCTTGACGATGGCACGCTCCTCTGCCGTCATATCGGCAATGTAGAGTTCAATCTGCTCGACCGCACCATCGGCGCGCACCACGTAGGCGGCGATGTCCTTCAGGTCGCCGTCAAGCGCGGCGCGGATACCCGGCACAAAGACGTAGTCGCCTACCTCAAAGTTGGGCTCGGCCTCCATCTGGAAAGGCACCATGCCCCAGTTCATCACATTGGAGCGATAGCGCTTGGTGGCGTACTCATGGACGATGTTGGCCAGACCGCCGATCACGCGCTGGCAGCTCGCGGCCTGCTCGCGGGCAGAACCGTCACCGGGCTTCTTGGCGTAAAGCATGGAACCGTACTCGGTCGCCTTGGCATCGGCCGCGACACCCGCGCCGACCAGCGCCTCAAACACGCCCGCAAGCTCGGCATCGAGTGCCGCCAGGTCGCCTGCTGCCTCGCCGGCAACGCGGCGCTTCTCTACGGCGTCGACCTCCTTGGAGCGGCCCACGTAGGCCGGGTCGCGGCGGCTCAGCGTAAACTCAGCCAGGCCCAGCGGGTTGGAGCGGAAGGAGCTCGTCTCGCCCGAGGGAATGAGCTCGTCGGTCGTGGTGACCTGGTCCATGATCTTGGAGCACACCTTGAGCAGGATATCGTCGCCGAGGGGCTCCATCGCGGGCCACGGCTTGATGTTGGGGCCTTCGACCAGCTCGTCGGCAGGCTCCGCCTTGCCAAAGCCCCAGTACACGCGCTTTTTGTACGGCGCGTCGTCAAAGGTGTACTCGCAGGCCTCGTCCCAAGTCTCCTCGGGCAGGTCGGTCGCCGGCGTCAGGATGCCGCCGTTGGCCGCCGTCGCCGCAATGGAGCGGGCGTCCATCAGGGCCACGGCGCTCAGCTGGCCGTTGCCCGGTTTGGAACCCTCGCGATTGGGGAAGTTGCGCGTTGTGTGGCGGATGGACAGGCCGTTGTTGGCGGGCGTGTCGCCGGCGCCGAAGCACGGGCCGCAGAATGCCGTGCGCACAATCGCGCCAGCCTCCATAAGGTCGTAGATATAGCCGCGGCGTGTAAGCTCAAGTGCCACGGGCTGGCTCGTGGGATAGACCGACAGCGAGAACTCGCCGCAGCCGGTGTTGGCGCCCTTGAGCGCGCGGGCCGCCTGCACCACGGAGTCGTAGTTGCCGCCCGAGCAGCCGGCGATAACGCCCTGCTGCACGTGCAGCTTGCCGTCGACGATCTTGTCGAGCAGGCTAAAGTGCGTCTTGCCCTCGCCGATCTTGGCGGCCTCGAGCTCCACCTCATGCAGGATGTCCTCGAGGTTCTCGTTGAGCTCGTCGATCTCAAAGCCGTTAGAAGGATGGAACGGCAGCGCGATCATGGGCTTGATGCTCGACAGATCGACCTCGACGCAGCCGTCGTAGTAGGCAACATCGGCGGGCTTGAGCTCGCGGTAGTCGTCGCCGCGGCCGTGCATGGCCAAAAACGCGTGTGTGTCCTCGTCGGTAGCCCAGATGCTCGACAGACAGGTGGTCTCGGTGGTCATGACGTCGACGCCGTTGCGGTAGTCGGTCGTCATGCTCGCGATGCCCGGGCCCACGAACTCCATGACCTTGTTCTTAACGTAACCCTTGGCAAAGACGGCACGGATGATGGCGAGCGCCACGTCGTGCGGGCCAACGCCGGGGCGCGGGGCGCCCGTGAGGTAGATGGCGACAACGCCGGGATAGGCAACATCGTAGGTGTCGTGCAGCAGCTGCTTTGCCAGCTCGCCGCCGCCCTCGCCCACGGCCATGGTGCCCAGGGCGCCGTAGCGGGTGTGCGAGTCGGAACCCAGGATCATCTTGCCGCAACCGGCGAAGTTCTCACGCATAAAGGAGTGGATGACGGCGATATGCGGCGGGACGAAGATGCCGCCGTACTTCTTGGCAGCCGAGAGACCAAAGACGTGGTCGTCCTCGTTGATGGTGCCGCCCACGGCGCACAGCGAGTTGTGGCAGTTGGTGAGCACGTAGGGCAGCGGGAACTGCTCCATGCCCGAGGCGCGCGCCGTCTGGATGATGCCGACAAAGGTGATGTCGTGGCTCGCCATGGCGTCGAAGCGAATCTTGAGCGCCTCGGGGTTGCCGGACGTATTGTGTGCCTGAAGGATCGAATACGCGATGGTGCCGCGCTTGGCATCCTCGGGCGTCTGCGTAATACAGCGCTCGGCAGCCTCGGCCGCAGGCACAACCTCGCTGCCGTCGCGCAGGTAGATGCCGTCCTCGTACAGCTTGACCATACTGTCTCCCACTCTGCCCGAAAGGCTCGGGCGCATAGCATACATTCGTTCAATATCGTGCCATAGAACGGTTGCGAGTGGGTTACGAATCTGCACGTTCACTTTATCTCGGTAAAGCAAAGGACGAGCCCGGTGTAGGCCGGCAGATTTGGTGCAAGAGTGTCCCTTTCGACTAGTCATTTAAGAACGTCCCCAATGACTACCCTACCGTATCCGGAGCAAGGCAACGCCGCAGGTAGAGGACGGACAGCGAGCGACGTCCAGAGCGAACAAGTTGGCATGAAAAAGGCAAGGCATAGACCTTCTGGTCATGCCTTGCCTTTTGAATGACAAATTGTCGCTCTGGACGTCGCGCAGCGTCGAGCCGTTACGCCGTTCGGTAGAACGGCGGAACCTACAGATCTCCGCCGGCACCCAGCAGCTTGCGCATGACCTGTTCGGGGTTAACCGAGCCGTCGCGCGGGGCCAGGGCGGTGATTTTCTTCTGCATCTTGTACTCGTGCAGCTCGTCCTCGAGCTGGCGCACGCGGGCACGGAGTTTTTCGTTCTCGCGCTCGCGCTCCTCGGCACGCTCCTTCATATCGAGGATGCGCACCACGCCGGCAAGATTGATACCCTCGTCGGTCAGCTGGTTGATGAGCTCCAGGCGCTCGATATCGGCACGCGAATACAGACGCGTGTTGCCGCCCGAGCGCTGGGGGTTCACCAGGCCCTTGGACTCGTAGACGCGCAGAGTCTGCGGATGCATGCCGGTCAGCTCGGCCGCCACGCTGATCATGTACAGCGGTTTGTTCCTATTGTCCTCGGCCATGCTACCTGACCCCTTTCCGTCTCGTTATCGTCCATCATAAGCCCGCGGGCGCGGGTGTGCACCACGACCGCCCTAGTACGTCGCCTTGTAACGATTGACCTTCTCGCGGTAGTCGCGCGTGTCGGCCTCGCGCAGCTTGGACATGGCATCGCGCTCGTCGTCGGACAGGTTCGTGGGGACCTGTACCTTGATCTCGACGAGCAGCGCGCCTGTGCGGCCACGGTGCTTAACGTCGGGCGCGCCCATCTCCTTAAAGCGGAACTTCTTGCCCGTCTGGGTGCCCGCGGGCACTTTCAAACGAACCGTCGCACCGCCAGGCGTGGGCACGTCCACCGTGCAGCCGAGCGCCGCCTCGTAGACCGAGACCGGTACCTCCATGGTCACGTCGGCGCCTTTGCGCTTAAACAGCGGGTGCTCCTCCACGTGCGTAGTCACGACCAGGTCACCGCGCTCGCCGCCTGCAACGCCGTACTCGCCGCGACGCTTGTAGCGCAGCTTGCCGCCGTCGACCGCGCCCGCGGGCACCGAGACCGTAATGGTCTGCTGCTCGCCTGTCGAGGGAATGCGATAGGTAACCTTGTGCGTCACGCCGCGAAACGCGTCCTCGGCCGTCACATCGACGGTCAGCGACAGGTCGCCGCCCTTGCGAGCACGGCTGCGACCCGCGCCGGCACCGGCATTACCCGCAGCCCCGGCAAAGCCCGAGCCCCAGTCGCTGCCCCAGGCGCCGTTGCCACTAAAGATGCTGTCGAAGATATCGCCCCAGCCGCTGGCGCCCGTGCCGGCACCGTAGCCGCCGCCATACGCGCCGCCCGCGCCCGGCACACCGCCAAACATGAGCATCTGATCGTACTCTTTGCGCTTCTTCTCGTCCGAAAGCGTCTCGTAGGCCTCGCTGATCTCCTTGAACTTGGCCTCGTCGCCGCCGGCATCGGGGTGATATTTTTGCGCGAGCTTGCGAAACGCGCTCTTGATCTCTTTGTCGGAGGCGCTCTTGGATACGCCCAGGATGTCATAGAAGGTTTTGCCTGCAGCCATCGTAGCTCCTCTCCTGTTATATCCGCCGCTCCTGTGGACGGCGGCTTATGCTGTCATGTGGTACTTGGCCAGAAAGGGCCCCGGGTGTTGCCCCGGGGCCCTTCTCAATTACTCCTCGGTGCTCTCGGCCGTATCGGCCGCGGCATCCTCGGGCGCCGCTTCGGGCTCCGGTGCGGGGCGCTTCTCGCCACCGTAGGTCACCGTCACCATCGCGGAACGCAGGATGCGATCCGCCATGCGGTAGCCCTTCTGGTACACGTCGTTGACGGTCTCGTCGTACTGCGATGCGTCCTCGACGCGACCCACAGCCTGATGCTCGAGCGGATCGAACGCCTCGCCCTTGGGGTCGATGGGCTCAACGCCCTCGTGCGCAAACACGTCGAGCATCTTGGCATGTACCGCATCGACGCCGTCGACGAACTGCTTAAAGTCGTCGGAAAGCTCTTGGCTGCGGGCATGGTCGATCGCGCGCTCGATATCGTCGATCACCGGCAACAGCGCGGTGACAAGCTTCTCGGTCGCGCGCTCGCGCTCGGCGATGCGCTCGTTGGCGGTGCGGCGACGGAAGTTCTCCCAGTCGGCCTGCAAACGGGCGGTGCGCTCGGTGGCGTCCTTCGCCTTGTCCTCGGCGGCCTTCTGAGCCTCTGCCGCAGCATCGAGCTCATTGCGCACGTCGGCAAGCTCCTTTTGAGCCTGCTCGAACTTGAGCTTAAAGTCGTTGTCGGCGGCTTCCTCACCGGCGCGGATAGCGGCTTCCACCATCTCGTCTTCGGTCATCGTCGCCTCCTTGTTGGAATCCTCTACCTGGTTCTCGGCAGCCTCGGCGGCCTCGGCCTCGTTGGCCTCGGTATCGTCGACGGCCTCTACGGGAATCTTCACGTCCTTCTCCTCAGAGTCAACGGGGGCGGCGCCAGCGGCAGCCGCCTCCGTGCGAGCTTTACGAGCGGACATGATTACTTGTCCTCGTCGTCCACAACCTCGTAGTCGGCGTCGACAACGTCATCGTCGGCAGGCTGGGCGCCGGCGGCACCGTCGGTCTGCTGCTGAGCGTCGGCGTAGACAACCTGGGCCAGCTCGTAGGCCACAGACTGCAGGGACTCGCCGGCGGCCTTGATAGCCTCGACGTCAGAGCCCTCGAGCGCCTTCTTGGCGTCGGCGATAGCGGCCTCGGCCTTGGACTTCACATCGGCGGAAACCTTGTCGCCCAGCTCGTTGAGGGTCTGCTCGGTGGAGTAGCACAGGCTGTCGGTCTGGTTGCGGACCTCGACCTCTTCCTTCTGCTTCTTGTCCTCCTCGGCATGAGCCTCGGCGTCCTTGACCATACGATCGACTTCGTCGTCAGACAGAGCGGTGGAGCCGGAGATGGTGATCTGCTGCTCCTTGCCGGTACCCTTGTCCTTAGCGGAGACCTTGACGATGCCGTTGGCGTCGATGTCGAAGGTGACCTCGATCTGCGGCACGCCGCGGCGGGCAGCCGGGATGCCGGTCAGCTGGAACTTACCGAGCGACTTGTTGTCGCGGGCAAGCTCACGCTCACCCTGGAGCACGTTGATCTCGACGCTGGTCTGGTTGTCGGCAGCGGTGGAGTAGACCTCGGTCTTGGAGGTCGGGATCGTGGTGTTGCGGTCGATCATCTTGGTCATGATGCCGCCCATGGTCTCGACGCCCAGCGACAGCGGGGTAACGTCGAGCAGCAGGATGCCCTCGACGTCGCCGGTAAGCACGCCGCCCTGAACGGCAGCGCCGTCGGCAACGACCTCGTCGGGGTTCACGGACATGTTGGGCTGCTTGCCGGTCATGGTCTTGACGAGCTCCTGGACGGCGGGCATACGGGTGGAACCGCCGACGAGGATGACCTCGGTCAGATCGGAGAGCTTAAGCTTGGCGTCGCGCAGGGCGTTGGTGACAGGCTGCTTGCAGCGCTCGAGCAGGTCGCGGGTGATCTTCTCGAACTCGGCGCGGGTCAGCGTGTAGTTGAGGTGCAGCGGGCCGGACTGGTTCATGGTGATGAACGGCAGGTTGATGGTGGTCTGCTGAGCGGCGGAGAGCTCCTTCTTGGCGTTCTCAGCGGCCTCCTTCAGACGCTGCAGGGCCATGGGGTCCTGACGCAGGTCGACACCGTTCTCCTGCTGGAACTTATCGGCCATCCAGTCGATGACGCGCTGATCCCAGTCGTCGCCGCCCAGGTGGTTGTCGCCCGAGGTGGACAGAACCTCAAACACGCCGTCGGCGAGGTCGAGGATGGAGACGTCGAAGGTACCGCCGCCCAGGTCGAAGACCAGAATGCGCTGGTCGGTGCCCTGCTTGTCCAGGCCATAGGCCAGAGCAGCAGCGGTCGGCTCGTTGACGATACGCTTGACGTTGAGGCCGGCGATCTTACCAGCATCCTTGGTGGCCTGACGCTGGGCGTCGTTGAAGTAGGCCGGGACGGTGATGACGGCGTCGGTGACGGTCTCGCCCAGATACTTCTCGGCGTCGGCCTTCATCTTCGCGAGCGTCATGGCGCTCACCTGCTCGGCGGTGTAATCCTTGCCCTCGATATCGACGACGGCACGGCCACCCTGGCCCTCCTTGACCTCGTACGGCACGGTCTTGATCTCGGAGGTGCACTCGGAGTACTTGCGGCCCATGAAGCGCTTGATGGAGAACACGGTGTTCTTGGGGTTGGTGACAGCCTGGTTCTTAGCGGCCTTACCCACGACGCGGTCGCCGTCAGCACGGAAGCCAACAACGGACGGGGTGGTGCGGTCGCCCTCGGCGTTCACGATAATGGTCGGAGAACCGCCCTCGAGAACGGCCATTGCGGAGTTAGTAGTACCAAGGTCGATGCCAAGAATCTTGCCCATTAGAAATTCCCTCTCTCTTGTGCGTTTGCACCGACTCGGCGGTCTGCCGCGCGGCGCTTCGGCTTGTCTTTCAGGATGTAGTGTATCCCCTTATGGGCCGGAATATACAAAATCTAAGTCAATTCATATAAGATTTCTTATTGCCGAGAGTTTAGGTTCGCAAATACGCAGGTAGACGCGTTGTTGGAGTTCTCGGCAAATCTATCGAGATCTATGTAGAGATGGCTGAGGTTTGCGTCCGGGGGTGCCTGGGGCTGCCTTGCGGAAAGCTCGTCCCGGTTTGAGCGTAGATTCCGGGCCGCGGTTTCCGTCTGAAGGCTCAACCGGAAACCGTATCCCGTTTTGAGAGCTGATACCGGGTCGCAGTTTCCGCTAGCGGGTCCAACCGGAAACTGCGACCCGGTTTTCGGCAAAATAACGGGATGCCCTTTCCGCAGGCGCGCTCAATAGCTCAATATTTCAAGTCACCTTTAGCTAACATTTACGCAGCTCAACGGCCCCACCTGCACGTTTTTTAGTAAACCTTGGCATACTCGGCGAACGGTATGAAGATGCCGGCCAGAGGGTATTGCAAACGGTCGCTCCCGTGGTATGTTTTTGCCCGAATCAAACCGGCGCGCATCGCCTGTAGCGTCGGTCAACAGAGAGGAAACTACCATGGCTCATCCCGTAATTGATGCCGACGAGTGCATCGCTTGTGGCGTTTGCGTCGACTCCTGCCCCGCTGGCGTTCTGGAGCTCCAGGACGTCGCTACCGTCGCTGACGAGGACTCCTGCGTCGCCTGTGGCGCTTGCCAGGACGCTTGCCCCGCTGGCGCGATCACCGAGATCGTCGAGGAGTAACAACTCCCCACTTGCACACTCAAAAGTACACCGTGCACAAAAAGGAGGCCTCCGCATCGCCGCGGAGGCCTCCTTTTTGCATATGTGCTAGGACAAATCGTCTTCGTAGGGCATCAGGTCTGCCAGATAGCCCTTCTCCTTGAGCATCGCCTCGATCTCGTCGAGGGTCTGTTCGTCCTCCGCCGCAATGCGATGGAAGTGATAGCCGCTCGTCACCGTTAGCAGCGGAAAGCTCTTGCCGCTCTCGATATCGCGCAGATAGCGCTCGACATCGCGGCGGTTGCGGATGTCCAGGTCGGCCGTGATCTTGCCGTACACACGATGGTTGACGATCACGTTGAGCACGGCGCCACCCGCGTCGACGATACTCGTGAGCTCGTCGCCCGCCTGCTCCACACTGTGGCGCACCTTAACAAGACGCGTGGGCACGGCGGGGCTACTCGCGGCCTCCTGCAGCACGTAGCCGCGATTGGTCGCTACGATATCGTGCCCATCGGCGCGCAGCAAGGCGATGTCTTGCACGACAATCTGGCGGCTCACACCCACCTCACGAGCAAGTGCGCTGCCGGAGACGGGGCTCTTGGCTCGCTCGAGCACGCCCATGATGGCACGGCGACGCTCGCGGGCGTCCATTATTTACCGTCCAGCAGACGCAGGTGCTTAAGCGAGAGGTCGAGAATCGGCGCAGAGTGCGTCAACGCCCCCGAGCTAATGTAGTCGACGCCCAGATCAGCCAGGGCGCGGATATTGCTGGCATCCACATTGCCCGAGCACTCGGTCTTGGCGCGACCGGCGATAAGCTCTATGGCGGCGGCCATGTCGTCATGGGTCATGTTGTCGAACATGATGATATCGGCACCGGCCTCCACGGCCTCGCGCACCATGTCCAGGTTCTCGCACTCGATCTCGACCGTCGTGGTAAACGACGCGTGGGCGCGCGCCATCTCGATCGCGCGTGCCACGCCACCGGCGGCGTCGATGTGGTTGTCCTTGAGCATGACGGCCGTCGACAGGTTGTAACGGTGGTTGCTGCCACCGCCGATCTCGACCGCGGCCTTCTCGAAGACGCGCATGCCCGGCGTGGTCTTGCGCGTGTCGACGAGCACGGTCTTGGTGCCCTCGAGCGCAGCCGCCATCTTGTGCGTATAGGTGGCGATACCGCTCATGCGCTGCAGGTAGTTGAGTGCCACGCGCTCGCCCGAAAGCAGTACACGCGCGTCGCCGCGAACCTGGCCCACGTGATCGCCGGCGTGCACCTCATCGCCATCCGAGACATCGAACAACACGGAGCTCTGCGAATCCAGCAGCTCAAAGGTACGGGCAAACACATCCAAGCCCGCGATGATGCCATCGGCCTTGGCGATGAGCTCCACCGTGGCAGGACGCGCCGTGGGACACACGCTCGCCGTGCTAACGTCCTCAAACGTGATGTCCTCGCGCAGAGCCTGCAGAATCAGATCATCGACGACGAGCTTCATGGTAATGGGATTCATGGTCTACTCCTCCACGGCCTGCGTGCCGGCGGCACGGGCCAAATCATCGATTGCCAGGGAGTCGGCGCTCAGAGCGCGATGACGGCCATCGAGCGCAGGATCGCCCGCCTGCTCCACGGCCAGCGACTCGCCGGTGCGCATGTACCACGCGGCGCGGCGGCCCCAAACCAGAGACTCGAGCAGGCTGTTAGAAGCCAGGCGGTTCTTGCCGTGAACGCCGTTGCAGGCCGTCTCGCCCGCGGCGTAGAGCTCGGGCATCGAGGTGCGGCCGTCCTTGTCGACCCATACGCCGCCCATAAAATAGTGCTGCGTGGGCGTGACGGGAATGGGCTCGTCCAGGATGTCGCGGCCGTCCTCCAGGCAGCGCGCGCGGATATTGGCAAAGTGCCCGGTCACCACGTCGCGATCGACGGGGGCAAAGCTCAGCCATTCGTGCTCGGTGCCGTCCTGCTTCATCTGCTTGCGGATGGCGGCGGCGACAACGTCGCGCGGCTGCAACTCGTCGGTAAAACGCTCGCCGGCGGCATTGAGCAGAATCGCGCCCTCGCCGCGGCAGCTTTCGCTGATTAGGAACGTGCGGCCCGGCTGCGGCGAGAACAGACCCGTGGGGTGAATCTGCACGTAGTCCAGGTGCTCCATCGTGATGCCGTGCTCCTGCGCGATGTAGCAGGCGTCGCCCGTGAGCTGCGGGTAGTTGGTCGAGTGGTCGTACACGCCACCGATACCGCCCGTTGCCCACAGCGTATGGCGGGCATGGATCTTAAACGGCTTACCGGCACGCACGCCCTCGGCGGCATTTGCCAGCTCGTCGGCGGGGCGAGCTGAATCGTCCTCGTCCACGGCGACGGCGACGACGCCGGTGCACACTGTGGCGCCATCGCGCTCGGCAGTCAGGATGTCGGTCATGGCAACGTGTTCGAGAATCTGCACGTTGTCCAGTTTGCGGACAGCCTGGAGCAGCTTGGTCGTAATCTCCTTGCCCGTAATATCGGCATGGAAGGCGATGCGCGGGCGGCTGTGCGCGCCCTCGCGGGTAAAGTCGAGGCTGCCGTCGGCCTTGCGCTCAAAGTCCACGCCCATGGCCAGCAGGTCGTTGATGACCGAACGGCTCGAGCGAATCATGATGTCTACACTCTCGCGGCGGTTCTCGTAATGGCCGGCGTGCATAGTGTCCTCAAAGAAGGCATCGTAGTCAGAACCCTCGGGCAGTACGCAGATGCCGCCCTGCGCGAGCATCGAATCGCACTCGTCGACAGCGCCCTTGGAGAGCATGATTACGCGCGTGCTCGTCGGCAGATTGAGAGCCGCATACAGGCCCGCCACGCCGCAACCGGCAATGACGACGTCACACTCCATATCGGGGTATTGTTTGGTTTCCACAGGAATCCTCTCCCTTGAATGTGACATAAGGGACCGTCCCTCCTGCCACATTGTTCTAGCGTGCCGCGTACTCGAGCATGCGGTCGAGCGTGAGCTTGGCCTGATCGGCGGCCTCGTCCGACACGCCAATCTGCACCTCGCCCTCGCCCGTCTCCAGGCAGTGCACGAGCTTTTCGAGCGTGATGAGATCCATGTTGACGCAGGTGGGCTGAACCGCAGGGAAGTAGAACTTCTTACCGGTGCCCTGGCAGCGGCGCTCGAGTTCGTAGAGCACGCCGCGGACCGTCACGATGATGAACTCGCTCGCGTCCGACTCCTCGGCGTACTTGATGATGCCGGCGGTGGAGCCGATGTAGTCGGCCTCGGCCAGGACGTCGGCCTTGCACTCGGGGTGCGCCAGCACGAGCGCGTCGGGGTGCGCCTCCTGTGCATCGACGATCTGCTCGACGGTGATGATGTGATGACGCGGGCAGTAGCCGTTGTTGAGGATGACGTGCTTTTGGGGCACCTGCTCGGCCACAAAGCGGCCCAGGTTCTGGTCGGGAATGAACAAGATGTGCTGCTGCGGCAGCTCGGAGACGATCTTGACGGCGTTAGAGCTGGTAACGCACACGTCACTCCAGCTCTTGATCTCGACCATCGAGTTGACGTAGCACACCACGGCCAGGTCGTCGCCATATTCGGCGCGCGCCGCGTCGACCGTCTCGCGCTTGACCATGTGCGCCATGGGACAGTCCGCGCCCGGCTCGGGCAGCAGCACGGTCTTGGTGGGGTTGAGCAGCTTGGCGCTCTCGCCCATAAACTCCACGCCGCACAGCACGATGGTCTGCTGCGGCAGGCTCTTGGCGAGCTTTGCCAGGTAGAAGCTGTCGCCGACGTAATCGGCAACGGCTTGGACCTCGGGCGCCACATAATAGTGCGCCAGGATCACTGCGTCACGTTGGGTTTTTAGTTGCTGGATGGCCTCGACGAGCTCTGCGGGCACCAGTGCCGCGCGCTCCGTTGCCGTCGTTGCCGATGCCAGGCCGGCCGCGATATCGCGTGCAAGCTCCGATGCATCCATGTTCGCGCTCTGTGCCATCAAGGCCCCTCTCTTTTGGCGAATCTTGGGGCTTTAGTATGACACCTGGCTTTACAGCTGACAAGACAGCTGTAAAGCCAGGTGTAAAGTTGGAATAAAGATTCAATCTTGGGGCGGGTCCATTTTCGAACTGGCAAGCTGAGGATAGTCGAGCTCTCGATAGCGCAGGAGGCATCTTTCGCCACCGCAATACTGCTCGGCGCGAGTTGCGCACCGTGGGGCGCAAACGGGGCACACCTCCGCGGGCGGCGCGCACCCAATGTGGCAAAATCGAACTACTAAGGGGGCCCGAATGCTCAAGATTATCGCCTGCGACGACGACGTCGCTTTTCTAGATAGACTGCACCGGATGATCGACCGCTGGTCGACCGAGACGGGCACGGCGGTCGACGTTGCGCTCGTCACGCGCGGCGAGGACCTGCTGGCCCGCCATGCCGCATCGCGCGCCGACATCATTCTGCTCGACATGATCATGCCGCTCGTCAACGGCATGGACACCGCGCGGGAGTTGCGCCAATCCGACACCGCCGTGCGCCTGGTGTTCCTCACCTCATCGCCCGAGTTCGCACTGGAGTCCTATGAGGTCCGCGCCTTCGACTACCTGCTCAAGCCCGTGACTTACGAACGCTTGGCGCAGTTGCTCGACGAGCTTTCGAGTATGCGACCCGCCGCGACCGATGAGCTCGTAACCAAAACGTCCTTTGGCTACCATGCCCTGCGCCTGTCCGATATCGAATATGCCGAAGCCCGCAACAAGCACGTGGTATTCCACCTGCGCGACGGGCGCGATATCGAGGCGCTCGAGCCGTTCCGCAACATCGAGGACCAGTTAGCCAAAAACGCGAGCTTCTTTAAATGCCACCGCAGCTACCAGGTCAACCTGCGCAATATCGACCACTTCAACCGCACGGATATCGTCATGCGCTCGGGCGCTTGCATCCCGCTGGCGCGCAGCTGCAAGCAGGGTTTCCAGGATGCCTACTTTGCGGCACGGTTCGAGGGCGGGAGGCGTTAATGCTCCCCACGGCCGAGACGATACTTTGGGCGATCCACCATGCAACGACCCTGCTTTTTGGCGTTTTTGCCTCGGCGGCGCTCTGCGGTATCGAGATCAACCGGCGTCATGCGCTTGAGCTGGTGATGGTCGGCGCTATAACCGGATGCGCATTCGGCCTCGCCGATGCCATCGGCGGCGAGCTTTTTGCCCGCCAGGCATATCCGCTCGTCGTGCATCTGCCGCTCGTCATCTATCTGTGCGCGCGCTATCGCCTGAGCCCGCTGCTCGTTATGCTAGGCGTCACCAGTGCCTATCTGAGCTGCCAGTTTAGCAACTGGATGGGCATCGCCGCGCTCGCCGCCGCGGGCTCGCAAATCGCGTACTACGTGGCACGCATTATCACCACGGCCGTCGTCTTTGCGATCCTGCTTCATTGGGCCAGCGACATCGGTCCGCGCCTGGCGGTCAAAAGCCCCACCGAGCTTGAGATTCTGCTCATTCTGCCACTCGTCTATTACATCTTTGACTACGCCACCAACGTCTACACCACGCTCTTCCACTCGGGCTCCGTGGTGACGGTTGAGTTTTTGGCGTTTGCGCTTTGCGCGTTCTACCTCATGTTTCTTGCTGTGTATCTGCGCGAATACGAGGCGAAGGAAATCGCCGAGCGCGAGCGCTGGATGCTCGCAACCCGCGACAACGCAGCCATCAAGGAGCTCGAGGCTTGGCGCCAATCCGGACGTGAGCTTTCGGTCCTCCGCCATGACATGCGGCACTTCCTGCGCGGCCTTGCGGTTTTAATCGAGGAGGGCCACATTGACGAGGCGCTCGAGCGCATCGACGAGCTCTGTGAGACGAACGAGCGCACCGCCGTGCGCCGCTACTGTGCCAACGACACGGTCAATATCGTGCTTTCGTCGTTTAGCTCCGATATCAACCGAAACGGCATCACCGCCGATTTGCGCGCCGCCGTGCCCGAGAGCGTCCATGTAGCCGACGTCGATCTGTTTAGCGTGCTCTCAAATGCCCTGGACAACGCCATCGTCGCCGCAAGCGCCGCCCCCCAGGGCAAGCGATTTGTCGATCTGGACCTGCGTTGCGAGGACGGACAACTGCTCCTTTTGGTCTCCAACACGTTTGGGCGCCCGCCGCGCATGGTCGACGGCATGCCCGTGGCCGAGCACACCGGACACGGCTTTGGAACCAGGAGCATTAAGCTTGCCGTCGAGCGCATGAACGGCAACTGCCAGTTCCGCATCAGCGGCGACCGGTTTGAGCTGCGCGCCGTGATGTAAGGGCGCGACAAGCCGGCGCCGCGCTCGACCCGTCAGGGCCGCCTTGCCGGCGCCAGTCCGCTACAGCGGCGCGGCTGCCGGGGTCAGCTGCTTGATGTAGGCCCACATGCGTTGCTTGGCGGCTTTGTCAGTAAGCGCCGCCTCAAAACCGTCGAGCGCGAGCACGCGACGACCCTGCACATGGGCGACCAAACCAGGCTTGAGCATAGCGGTATCAAAGTCGTCGATTGCCACGAGCATGTCGGCATAGGTCTCGCGCATGGTATCGGCCGCGCGATCGTCCAGCAGCAGGACCGCCTCGGGGTCCAAGGCCTCGAGCGCCTCGCGGAACAGCTCGCACGGCAGGCCCTCGCCTATCGCAACCGCTCCGTCGCCCGCGCCGGCAACACTTGCCAGCACGCAGAAATCCTCGGGCGCGTAGCCGATGGCACCGAGCGCCTTGCGCAGCGCGGCACCGTCCGGACCGGCAGCCAGCTCGCCGCCCGCACGCTCGGCATCGTCTAAATCACCTTTTACCAGCACAATCGGCGAGCACGCGTTGCCCGCGATACGCACGCCGCGGCCCGCGAGCGATGCGAGCTCCTGCTCGGTCGCCTGGGCGATGGCTTCTTTTTTCTGGCTTTGTGACGTGGGCATGCGCTCTCCAATCGTTTGCGTGCCCACCATTATATAAAAGAGCCGACCGCGAGTGGTTGCATTGCGGGCCGTTGGGTATAAGCACGGTCGTACTGAGTTTTACGCGGCTGAGCCGCGTCGCACTATGGAGGTCACCATGGCTGACATTAAGCAGATTACCCCCGAGAACTTCGACGCTGTCGTCAACGATAGCCTGCCCGTATTGGTTGATTTTTGGGCCCCGTGGTGCGGCCCCTGCCGCTCGCTCTCGCCCATCGTCGACGAGGTCGCCGACGAGCTGGCCGGCAAGCTGGCTGTGGCTAAGTGCAACGTCGACGACAACCAGGACCTGGCCATGAAGTTTGGCGTCATGAGCATCCCCACGCTGATCGTCTTTAAGAACGGCGAGGAGGTCGACCGCTCGGTCGGCGCCTTACCCAAGGCAAGACTTCAGGCACTGCTGGAGAAACACCTGTAATACGCTTGTTACCTGTCTGCCGTCCATGAGCGGTTTCGCACCGCTCGCCGGAGTGCCAAACGCAAGGCATGCGACCACGGATAGTATGGTAGACACAAACAGCCCCCAGTGAACGGGTGCGGGTCAGACGGACTCGCGCCCGTTTTCTTATGCGGCGGCGCCCAAGGCGGGCGTAGTAGAATCTGAACCACCGTATCGCCCCGTACAAAAGGAGATTCCCATGCATGACGTCGGAATGAACATGAGCCAGCTTGCCATGAGCGTCAAGCAGGTCGACGACACCATCGAGCTCGCTCACGAGTGGAGCCATCAGCTGCTGCATGCGACCGAGAACTTTGACATGGAGCGCATTGGCGCCAAGCTCGAGGCCGCCATGTCTGCGCTGCACGAGGCGCACGATGCGCTCGAGGGCTACGAGGAGGCCATCGAGGCAGATCACAACTCCGTCGGCTCTGTGAAACTGGTGTAACGTGGCCGAGCACGAGCACAGTCACGGCGCGGACGCCGAGGCGAGCTGCCGCTGCAGCGGCCCCAGCTCCGAGCTGGTCCGTTTTTCGGTCACCGCGCCCGACGACCTGCTGCGTCGCTTTGACGAGCAGATCGCGCGCCGCGGTGACGTGGCCAACCGTTCCGAAGCCGTACGCGATCTGATTCGCGCCTCGATCGCCAAGGAGCAGATGCGCACGCCCGACGAGCAGGTCATCGGTTCGCTCACCATGATCTATGACCACCATACCGGCGATCTGACGCGCCGTCTGGACGAGGTGCAGCACGACTACACCGACGAGATCGTCTCGACCATGCACGTGCATCTGGACCACCACAACTGCCTGGAGATTCTGGCGCTCAAGGGTCGCGGCGAACGCGTCTACGAGCTGGCGGACCGGTTGCTGGGGCTGCGCGGCGTTAAGCACGGCGAGCTCACCTGCGCCGCCACCAAGCAAAGCCTGGGGCTGTAACAGCACACACTTCAATGAAGGGGAGCCACATGCGGCATGTGCATATTCATGTGACGGGCATTGTGCAGGGCGTTGGCATGCGGCCATTTGTGTATCGCGAGGCTATGGCGCATGGCATTTGCGGCTGGGTGCTCAACGCGGGCGATGGCGTGCACATCGAGGCGCATGCTTCGGTCGAGGCACTCGACGGCTTTGTCACCGCGCTGTCGGAGCACGCACCCGCCGCGGCCCGCGTTGAGCATGTCGCTGTTGCAGACCTGGAGCCCGACACTTGGGATGCCGACGATGAGCAGGTCTTTCGTATCGTAGCGTCGCAGGATCAGACCGTGCACACGACGCTCATCTCCCCCGATATCGCCACCTGTGACGACTGTCTGCGCGAACTGTTCGACCCCGCCGACCGACGCTATCACTACCCCTTTATCAACTGCACCAACTGCGGGCCGCGCTTTACCATCATCCGGTCGCTGCCTTATGACCGAGCGGCCACGTCGATGGATTGCTTTCCCATGTGCCCCGAGTGCGCCGCAGAGTATGGCGACCCGCTTGACCGGCGCTTTCATGCGCAGCCCGATGCCTGCTTTGACTGCGGGCCACATATTACCTGGCGCGAGGCGGCAGGCGACATGGAGCTCGAAGGCCCGGGGGCGACGCCAGCCGTCGGCAGCACGCGCGAAACCAGCGATGCCATTATTGACCGCTGTGTCGAACTGCTGGCCAGCGGCGGTATCGTCGCCATCAAGGGCCTGGGCGGATTCCACTTGGCATGCGACGCCTCCAACGAGCAGGCGGTGGCCGAGCTGCGCCGTCGCAAGCGTCGCAGCAATAAGCCGCTTGCCGTCATGGTGCGCAGTCTTGCCGATGCCGGGCGCCTGTGCCATATCGACGACGCTGAGCGCGAGCTTCTCGCCGGCAGTATCCGTCCCATTGTGCTGCTGCGCCGGCGCACTGTTGGCGAGGGCAACGGCGATTCTCCCGACGCCCTCGTACTCGCACCGTCCGTCGCGCACGACCTGCCCGAGCTTGGCGTTATGCTCCCCTACACCCCGCTTCAGCATCTTCTGCTTGCAGCTGCCGCGTCGCACGGTATGCACGCGCTCGTCATGACCAGCGGCAACCTGAGCGAAGAGCCCATCGAGACCGATGACGATCTTGCCTGGGAACGCCTCGTTGCCGCCGGCATCGCCGACGCGTTGCTCGGTAACGACCGCGCGATCCTCTCGCGCTACGACGACTCTGTAGTGCGCGTGGTCGACGGCGCCATTATGCCCGTTCGCCGCGCTCGCGGATATGCACCCCAGCCGCTACCGTTGCCGGCGCTCGACGGCGCTCCGTCCTGCGTGCTAGCCTGCGGGCCACAACAAAAGGCCACGATTGCGCTCACGCGTGAAGGGACGAACGGCGAGACAACCTGTTTTGTGTCGCAGCATATCGGCGATGTTGAAAACGGCGGGACCTTCGATGCCTGGAACGCTGCGCGCACGCGCTTGGAAGATCTCTTTGATTTGGCGCCCGCCGTCTTGGCCTGCGATTTACACCCCAGCTATCTATCGGGCCAGTGGGCGCGCGAGCAGGCGCGAAAATGCAATCTGCCGCTCGTCGAGGTGCAGCACCATCATGCGCATATCGCGAGCGTAATGGCCGAAGCCATCGCCGCGGGCCAGCTTACAACCGACGCGCGCGTCCTTGGCATCGCCTTTGACGGCACCGGCGCCGGCACCGATGGGACCATTTGGGGCGGCGAGTTTCTTGTTGCCAGCCTTGGCGGCTTTGAGCGCGCCGCGCATTTGCGCACCTGGGCGCTCCCCGGCGGGGCGGCCTCCGTGCGCGACGCCTGCCGCAACGCCTTTGCCCTGCTCAGTGAGCTCGGCCTGCTCGAGCACCCAGGTGCCGCTCGGCTTTTGGACAGCCTCGGCGAGCAAACGCGCAGCGTGACAGCCACCATGATCGAGCGCGGCATCAACAGCCCGCGTACCAGCAGCATGGGGCGTCTCTTTGATGCCGCGGCAGCAATTCTGGGCATCTGCGACAAGGCAACCTACGAGGGCGAACCCGCCATCGAGCTTGAGGCTGCCGCCTGGCGCGCGCTCGACAACGAAATCGCCCATTTTCCCGACGACAACGCCGGCTATTTCGCATCTGGCCCATCGTGGCTGGACGGCCCCTATGTTCTGGACCAGAAAGCACTCTTTGAGGCACTTTTGGGAGGAATTGAAGCCGGAGCGCCCGCCGACAGGCTCGCACTCGACTTCCATGTCGCCGTCGCGCGCTCCTCGGCGCGTATCGCCAGCGATATCTGCGTGCACGAGGGCATCGACACCGTCGCGCTCTCGGGCGGCGTGTTCATGAACCGACTTCTGCTTCAGCTCCTCACCCGCGAGCTCAAAAGCGCAGGCCCTACTGTCCTTGTCCCCCACACCGTACCCGTCAATGACGGCTGCATCGCCTACGGTCAGGCGGCAGTCGCACGCGCTCGCCTCGCGCAGATTGCATCACAGTAGCTCGCCCTCGCACGCCGCCGCGCCCAGCCGTCTCACAGGCGTAACGCGTTTGCCCGCGAACCCCGCGAGCGCTACCATCAACTGATGGATTATTAAGCGCCCATCCAGCGCAAAGCGTATAAAAGGGGAACAATATGTGCCTTGCCGTTCCCGGCAAAGTAGTCAAACGCGACGACGACCTCAAGGCCACCGTCGACATGATGGGCATCGAGCGCCCCGTGTCGCTGAGACTCGTGCCGACGGCGCAGGTAGGCGACTATATTCTCGTACACGCCGGCTTTGGCATCCAGATCGTCGACGAGCAGGAAGCGCAAGAAACGCTCGAGCTCGTTAATGCCATGACCGAACTGGCCGAAGAAGACCAACTGGCCAGCAACCCGGCCGAGGCATACTAGTGGCGGCCGGACAGCCGGCGCGCTCCGGTATCGACTTTTCGGCATTTCGCGATTCCAAGCTGGCTCGCGAGCTCATCGAGCGCATTCATGAGCTTGTCGGCGACCGCGCCATCAACCTTATGGAAGTCTGCGGCACGCACACCGTGAGCATCGGCCGCTATGGCTTTCGCTCCATTATGCCGGCCGGGCTCAAGCTGCTGAGCGGACCGGGCTGCCCCGTCTGCGTCACCGCCAACCGCGACATCGACCACGCAATCGCGCTCGCCAACATAGACGGCGCCATCATCACCACCTTTGGCGACATGATGCGCGTGCCCGGATCGTCCACCTCACTCGCCGCGCAAAAGGCGGCAGGGCGCGACATCCGCATCGTCTACTCCCCGCTCGACGCGCTCGACATTGCCGAGCAAAACCCCGATCGTCCAGTCATTTTTATGGGCGTGGGCTTTGAGACTACGACACCCACCATCGCCGCCGCCATCTTGGAGGCCGAGGCGCGCGGGCTTTTGAACTTCTCGGTCTATTGCGCCCACAAGACCACGCCGCCGGCGTTGCGCGCCATCGCCAACGACCCCGAGACCGCCATCGACGGCTTTATCCTGCCGGGCCACGTCGCCACCATCACAGGCTTGGCGCCCTTTAGCTTTTTGGTCGACGAGTTTAAGACTCCAGGCGTGGTAACGGGATTTGAGCCGGTCGATATCCTGCAGGGTATCTGCATGCTGGTCCAGATGGTTGTTGAGGGGCGGCCCGCAATCGACAACGCCTACCGTCGTGGCGTCAATGCCGACGGCAATCCCGTGGCGCGCCAGCTGGTCGAGCAGGTATTTGAGCCGTGCGATACCACATGGCGTGGATTGGGGCTGATTGCCAACTCGGGCCTTTCCATCCGCCCCGAGTTCTCGCGCTTTGATGCCCGTGCTCGCTTTGATGTGCCCGTTGAGGCGACAGTCGAGCCGCGCGGGTGCCGCTGCGGCGACGTGCTGCGCGGGGCCATTACGCCGAGCGACTGCCCCCTGTTCGGCCACGCTTGTACGCCCGAGCATCCCGTCGGCCCCTGCATGGTGAGCTCCGAGGGCAGCTGCGCAGCATACTACCGTTACCGAGTCTAGCCCGGACGCCCCCGCGCGCTGACACCTCCCATGATTGGAGTTTTCGATATGTCCCATAGTATCTCCGATAGCGCTGTCTTGCTGGGCCACGGCTCTGGCGGCCAGATGATGAAACGCATCATCGACGAGGTCTTTTTGGATGCCTTTGGGTCGCCCGAGCTGCTCGAGGGCAACGACGCCGGCGTCGCCGCACTGCCCGCGAGCGGGCGCATCGCCATGTCGACCGATAGCTTTGTAGTCTCGCCTCAGTTCTTCCCCGGTGGCAACATCGGCCGCCTAGCCGTGTGCGGAACCGTTAACGATGTAGCGTCCTCGGGCGCCAACGTGCGCTACCTATCGTGCGGCTTTATCCTCGAAGAGGGCTATCCCATGGATAAGCTCCGCCAGATTGTGCAGACGATGGCCGAAACGGCGCATGAGGCGGGCGTGTCCATAATCACGGGCGACACCAAGGTGGTCGAGCGCGGCGGGGCCGACGGCGTCTACATCAATACCGCCGGCGTGGGCGAGGTTCCCACGGGCGTGGCGCTCAGCGGCGCCAACTGCCGCCCCGGCGACGTCATTCTGGTGTCGGGCACACTGGGCGACCACGGTATCGCCATCATGAGCCAACGCGAGGGCCTGGCGTTTTCGAGCACGATCGAAAGCGATGCCGCGCCGCTCAACCACCTGATTGCCGACGTTCTGGCCGCAGCGCCCGGCACGCGTTGCTTTCGCGACCCCACGCGCGGTGGCCTAGCGTCCACACTCAACGAGTTTGCCCAAGCCAGCGGCGTTGCCATGGAGGTCGACGAGGATGCCGTGCCCGTGCGTCCTGATGTGCAGGCGGCTTGCGAGATGCTCGGCTACGATGTGCTGCAGGTGGCGAACGAGGGCAAGATGGTCGCCGTGGTGCCGGCCGAGCAGGCCGATGCGGCTCTAGCCGCCATGCGTTCCGCCCGCTACGGCGAGAACGCCGCCGTCATCGGTCGCGTGCTGCCACTTGCCGAGGGCGCCCGCCCCGCCGTGCGCGTACGCACCGGTTGGGGCTCGACCCGCATCCTCGACATGCTCGTGGGAGAGCAGCTGCCGAGAATTTGCTAGCGGCAAAGGCTCAGGGCTATTAAAGATATTCAGATTCCAAACATGCCCGGCACGCATGCCCAGTATCATGGGGTGCGTTTTGAAACCCAATGACGGGAGCTTTCATGGCAGTAGCTTTTTCCCATGTGATCTTTGACCTAGACGGCACCATTCTCAACACGCTCGAGGACCTGGCGGCCGCCGGCAACCATACCTGCGAGATGCACGGCTGGCCCACGTTTGCCGTAGACGAGTACCGCTACAAGGTGGGAAACGGCATGCTCAAGCTGGTTGAACGCTTTATGCCCGCCGAGTATGCGGGCGACAACCGTATGTTTGAGCAAACGCTTGCCGAGTTTAGGGCTTACTACGGCGAGCACAAGGAGGACCACACCGCCCCCTATGCCGGCACAATCGAGATGCTCGACCGCCTGCGTGCCGCGGGCGTGCAGCTTGCCGTGCTCACCAACAAGGACCACATCTCGGCGGCTCCGCTTATCGAGAAGTATTTTGGTTCCGAGCGCTTTGCGCTGGTACAGGGCCGTGTCGATGCGTTTCCGCCCAAGCCCGAAGCACCCGTCACGCTACATGTGATGGAGGAGCTGGGCGCCAATCCGGCAACCACGCTCTATGTGGGCGATTCCAATGTCGATATCCTGACCGGCCACAACGCCGGCCTTAAGAGCGCAGGCGTCAGCTGGGGCTTCCGCGGCCGCGCAGAGCTGGAGGCCGCCGGCGCCGACTACGTGGTGGACAGCCAGGCAGAGCTCGCGGCGCTGATTCTGGGCGAGTAACGAGCGACACTGCTTAACGCAGCTGCGACAATTCTTCCGCGCGGAAAGCGCATCCCGTTTTGGAGCTCCGGAATGGGATGCGCTTTCCGTTTGAGACTCATCAGGGAAACCGCATCCCGTTTCAGAGCAATATTCCGGGTCGCACTTTCCGCAACCCACCCCATCCGGAAAATGCGACCCACTATTCGGTCAAAAACCGGGTCGCGGTTTCCCAAGCACTCGATGCAACGCTGGCACAAGGAGTGTCCCAACTGCCGGCAGAAAAAGAACGTCCCCAGCTGCCGCCTTCGGCAGCGATGGCAACGCCACAGGTACAAGCGCCACTTTAAGCCAGCCAAGGGAACGACGTTGTTTTGGCAACGACAGCGAAAGCCCGCCAGAGCGAGCAAGGTGCCTTGAAACAAGGCGGCATTGACCTTTTGGTCATGCCGCCGAAGTTGAAAGGCAGATTGCCGCTCTGGCGGGCTTGCAGCGTCAACTGGTTACGCGGTTCGTAGAACCGCGTAACTCCCCTAGCTCAGCATTGCATCCATCATCTCGGAGTTGACGGAGTCGTCGGCAGACCACTCGCCGTCGTCGTTGCAGGTGTACTTGAAGATAACCGTGGTCTTCCTGGGCTCGGTGGCCTTGGTCACATCGACCATAACCTGACCGGCCATCTTGTACAACTCGTCATCGGAAGGAACCGTGTCAAGCGCAGCGACCTTCTCCTGATACTGGGTGGAGAAGTCCTCGACGATCTTGTTCATAGACTTGCAGGTGATGGAGACCTCGGCGGTCGCGACACCCTTGTCCTCGTCGACCGTCACGTCGCCGATCTTGTAGTCAAAGCCTTCGAGATAGGTCTTGGCATACTCCTTGGGATCGATACCCAGCTGCTCGAACTCGTCGCCCGAAGCTTCCTCCAGACCAGAGAGAAAGTCGTCGCCACCGTTCTTGACCTCGTCAAACTGAGTCGTAAGATCCTCGGTGATGAGTTTCTCGATCGAAGGGCCTCCGCAACCGGAAAGCACGACCACACATGCAACCAAGACGGCCATGAGGGGCGCAAGCAGAAGCTTCTTTTTCATGTTGTTCCTCCCAATCAGCGGCGCTGCGCTTCCCAGACGCGGCGCACGTTGTAATAAGTAAGCCCATACTATCCACTTATGAACACCCTCGGCAACGCGAAGGCACGGTCGGTTCGTTTTAGCGTCCGAACGGTTTGCAAGCCCGCCCAACGTGCAATAAAACGCTTTCCCGCGGTGCAATAAAAAAGGTGGCCGGAAAACCCGACCACCCTTGCACATCCTTTGGATGCCGCAGTTTACTTGCGGACGACCTTAACGATGGCGTCACCGGCGGCGACAGCGGAGTCGGCCTCAACGGCGAGTTCGACATCGGCAAACTCGGCGGTGTTGGACACGGCCACCACGACGCAGTCCTTGTAACCGGCAGCGGCGATCTTGGCGCGGTCGATCTTGAGTATGGGCTGGCCAGCCTTCACAACGTCGTCGGCCTTGACGAAGCCCTCGAAGCCGTCGCCGTTCATGTTGACGGTATCGACGCCAACGTGCACCAGAACCTCGATGCCGCTATCGGACTGCAGACCCACGGCGTGACCCATGGTGACGGTCACCTTACCGTCGCAGGGAGCGTAGACCAGATCGTCCTCGGGCCACACGGCACAGCCCTTGCCCAGAACCTCGCCACCAAAGACGGGATCGGGCACGTCGGCCATCTTGATGACCTTGCCCTTGACGGGCGAGCACAGCACGTCGGCGCCAGCAGAAGCAGAGATGGAGGCCGGAGCAGCGGCAGCCGCGGGCTCAGCCTTCTTCTTGAACATGTCAAACAGACCCATACGTTTTCTCCTCTTGATTAAGCGCAACGTTGTGCGCATGCCTACGGTAATTATAGTGCCAAATGGTTCAAATGCTAAGGTGGGGACTCGAATCGCGAGCCCTTCCCGGTAGTGCTCGTGGGACGAGCATCTCCTTTGCATCGCGAGTCGATAAGCCGAGTATCGCCTGCGCACGGGACGGGCAGAAGCGGGCGCACCAAACCCGATACTTCTTTTCGCTCTCGAGTCCTGCCGCCGCCCCGTCCCTGACACTTCCTGATACCGACCGAAACGTGCCAAAATAAACCCATCCCTTTTTGGTAGGTTTGGCGAGTGTGGATTTTTGGACGCTTAACTAGCGAACATGGATAATCTCCCACTTTGAGGCCGTCACCGAGCCAAAAACGGGAGATTATCCGCTCTCATTTTGGATAACCCCTCCCCGTACCAAGCCGAGCTCCATGGTCAAGTAATAACGACTTCTCATCATTAGATTGTTTACATCAATTCTAATAACTATTTAATCCTTAAACTCGTTATTAGAATTGATATGATTAGCCTAATAACGAGTTTCCGGCACTAAAGATATGGAGGGCGCGATGCAAATCGAGGAGAACGGCCAGGGAACGCTCCGCAATAATCTATCGGGGAAATTGGCTTACTATTCGTTTTTTCCAACGCCCTTGCAATCATTGAGGCAGCTAAACCTCACCGAGGAAACCTATCGCACGCTTTCCGCATGCTCACGAAAGCTTGGAGAGCTTGAAGGCATGCTCTACTTTGTTCCCAACGCCGACATGTATCTGACAATGTACGTGCGCAAAGAAGCACTCCTTTCTTCGCAAATTGAGGGAACCCAGTGCACGTTTGACGACCTACTTAGTCCATCGCAAACACAACTCCATCATAAAGATGTCGCAGACGTCGTGAATTACGTCCGTGCTGTCGACCGCGGCGTAGAACTGCTCAAAAAGATGCCCTTGTGCACGAGACTTCTTAGGCAAGTTCATGCGGTCCTGCTGGACGGAGTGCGCGGAACGGAGAAGAATCCAGGCGAGCTGCGCTCCTCACAAAACTGGATTGGCCCCTCAGGCTGCACCATTGCAACCGCATCGTTTGTCCCTCCAAACATTGAAGATTTGAGCAACACGCTCCAGGACCTCGAACGCTTTATCAATGAGCCTCAAGTCGAAATGGATCCGATTGTGCGGGCGGCGCTCGTCCATTACCAATTTGAAACTGCCCATCCATTCCTAGACGGAAACGGTCGCCTGGGCAGGCTTCTCATTACACTTATGCTCATCAATGATGGCGTTCTTCATTCTTGCTTGTTCTATCCATCGTTCCAGTTCAAGAAAAATCGAAGCGAGTACTACCGGCAACTCACATCCGTAAGGGAGAGAGGCACTTACGAGGAATGGATAGAGTTTTTCTGCAACAGTCTTCTCGAGAGTGCGAAGGACTCGGTAGGGTCTTTAAAAAACCTTGTTGACCTCCATAACCGTTCCACAGCAACCATTACCGAAAATCTCGGAAGGACTGCTGCAAACGGGCAAAGGCTGTTGGGCATTCTTGAAGAGCACCCCATCGTCGACACCGCATTCATCGCTGCCCAACTCGATATCGGCAGGAGTACCGCGAGCTCGCTCGTCAAATCATTTGAAGAATTGGGTATCCTCCGTCCTCTCGACGAGTCAAGACAGAGATACCGGCAGTACGGGTATGAAGAGTATCTTTCGATTCTCAGGGAAGACGCCGAGCCGATTAGATAGGCATCGCAGCCCAGGCAAATTAAAGCGAGCGCGGATAATCTCCCACTTTGAGCCCGCACACAGGCCAAAACTGGGAGATTATCCACGTTCATTCCTGGCTAGTCATTTAAGAACGTCCCCAATGACTAGTCCGGCATCGCCGATGTTTCGACAACGACAGCGAACGGGCCGCATTCGGAGCAAGACGACGCCGCAGGTAGAGAACGGACAGCGAGCGAGCCGCATTTGAGGCAAGGTGACGTGAAATCAGAACCACCCTTAAAAAGGGTGGTTTGCTCTTAGGGTATAACCCACGGGCC
>CABQAK010000009.1 GCA_902462065.1 uncultured Collinsella sp. | reverse complement strand
CCCGCCCCCGCACCGGCTCCCACCGCCGCACCTGCGGCCGGCACGTGGACTTGCAGCTGCGGCGCCACCAACACCGGCAAGTTCTGCTCCGAGTGCGGTAGTCCCGCACCCGCCCCGGCACCGGCCAAGTGGTTCTGCCCCAACTGCGGCAGCGAAAACGGCGGCAAGTTCTGCAGCAACTGCGGAACGCCCCGGCCCTAGCCCCTCTATCTGGTAATTGGCGGGGGATCCGCCACCCCCGCATTTGTTTCTATGGGTTTCGTTCGATAAAGGAGGACACCATGAAGACAACGTTCAAAAAGTCCGTGCTCGCATTTCTGACATGCGTCCTGGCGCTCGCCTTTGCCCTGACGGGCTGCAGCGGCGGCGGCAAAGACCCCAAGGCCAACTTCGTCGGCAGCTGGCAGTACTCGGGTGGAACCTTGGATGGCGAAGAGCTGACCGATGAGTACATGGATATGCTCAAGGAGTGGGGCCTCAACTGCGTCCTGATCCTCGACGAGGACGGCACAGGCGTCCTCGATATGTTCCTTGAGGTCGCCGACCTGAAATGGGAAGCCAAGGACGCCACCACCGTAACGATCACCGCCGAAGATGAGTCGCACGACCTGAAGCTCAAGGACGACAAGCTCGTCCTTGAGGTGGACGGCGACAAGCTCATCTTCACCAAGTCCGACAAGGATCTGTCCGGTACGGTGAAGAAAGATCGCGAGAACGCCGAGAAGGAAGAGGAGATCGATGAGGCCGTCGAAGACGACGATGTCCAGAGTGTCGAAATCTCCCCCGCCGTCACCGTCGCCGATGACGATCTGTGCACCATCACCATCACCGAGAAATTCAAGGACGACTGGGGCGACATCGGCTTTGTCGTCAACATCACCAACAAGAGCGACAAGGACCTGACCTTCTACGCTCCTTCCGGCAAGACCAACGTCAACGGCACTATGAAGGAACCCTGGTTCTCGGCTAACCTGATGCCCGGCACCAGCGCCACCGAGGAATTCACGTTCTCGAGCGGCGAGCTTGACAGCCTTGACGACCTGGTCAACACGACCATCGGCATCGACGCCTACCTGACCGATTCCTACGAGGACGTCGCCTCCTACAGCGCAACCATCGCGTAACGGCAGACACCGATAGCCGCGGATTGGCGGACACATCCGCGCACACCAGACGGGGCCGCAGGAGTTGATCCTGCGGCCCCGTCGCTTTATGCCGATGCGTAACGAGCGCTAGCGCTCCATGTTGGGAACGATGCTGCCCTCCGTTACTGCGCGCACGGCCAAGCGCATGATGTTGTCGTAGCCGGTCTTATTGAGAATCTCCGAGATGCGGCGTTTGATGGTGCCCTCGCTCATAAACAGCTCGGCCGCGATCTCGCGGCGGCTTTTACCCTCGCAGGCAAGGCGCAAGATCGACAGCTCGACATCGTCGAGGGCCGCCGTGCCCGAGAAGATGCTCTCGGGCGGCTTGGGAAACGTGCAGTAACCCGCCAACGTGGAGCGCATCACGGCGAAAAGCTCGTCGATACCGACGTTCTTGCACACAAAGCTGTCGACGCCCGCCTCGCGCGCCTGATCGACAAAGGTGATCTCGGGCATGCCGGTCATGATAATGACGCGGCACTCGGGCAGTTGTTCTTTGATGCGCGCCGCCGCCACGATGCCGTTGGAATCATGCTCGGTGCATACGTCCATCAGTATCATGTCCGGGCGCTCCTTGAGCGCGACACCCAAGGCCTCGGAAGCATCGGCAATGGCGGAAACAACGGTCATATCGGGCTGGTCGCCAACGGAACGCGCCAGGCTCTCGCGCAGGATGGCCTGGTCTTCGACTATAAGGACGCGGATCATGAACTTCTCCTTTGGACCGTGGCGTTGGAGCTCAGCGGGATGGACACCGCAAGCGTAAAGGGCTGGGCAGCATGGACCTCTAGGCTGCCACCCAGATCTTGCGCGACATGCCTCATACCTGGGATACCCGTTCCCTCGCGATACGATACGGGGGCCGGGGACCCGTCGTTAGAAATCGTCATGTGCGCGATGCCGTCAGCATCCGCCCCCTCCTGCCACAGGCGCACATGGACCCGATGCGCCTGCGCATGCTTGGTGGCATTGGTCGAGGCCTCGCGAATAATCTGCAAAAATGCGGCGGCGACACGCGCGTCCTCAGGCAGCGCACCCTCAACATCGATCTGCACACTCACCAGGCCAAAAGCATGGACGATATCACCCAGCTGCTCTGCAGGCTCGCTGGCACCGCCACTGCGCAAATCGGCGGCAATTGAGCGCAGCAACGGATCAATCTGCTCGAGCGACTCGTCGTCCAGGCGCCCCTCCTCCAAATAGCGATGGAGAATGGACAGGCGCTGCCCGATCACATCGTGAACGCGGGCGCGCATACGTAGGTAGGCCGCATTGTCGGCAACCTTTTTAACTTCTTCAATCTGGGACTGGAGCTCTTGGCCCGCAAGCTCAAGTAGGTGGTTTGCTTGCGCCAAGCGGTCGTAGGCGTGCGCGTATTCCGTCACGTCCAGTCCGATAATGCGCTCAAAGAGACGGCCCGAGACCATAACCTCGTCGTGCACAAATAGGCGAATCTCGGCGGGAGAAATCTCGATCACCGCGCGAGCCTCACCAAAACGGTCCAAGTTAATCCGCACACGGTTCCTACTGCTTTCGGGCATTTGCATGCTAAGTTTGCGCAGGTCGTTCCATGTGCCGCTCATGTCACCTAGATCGGTGGGCATATGAAGTTCCACCAGGTTTTTGCGCATGCAGCGGTTCATGAGCAGCGGACGGCCCCTCGGGTCCAGATACAGGATGCCCACGGGAATCACGTTGATGGTCTCGATCGTCGAGAACGCGGTGATATCCTCCTGGCGGTTACGGACGTCCATCAAGAGCGCCGCGATGGAACGGAACAGGAAGAACGCTCCCTCTGCGATAAGGACAACGGTCCACGTCGAGCCCATGGCAAAAACCACCGGCGGTGTAACGGCGACAACAAGCAGCAGCTCGACCAGCATGACGGGGCGACGATAGCGCACCATAAGCACCACGCCATAGGCAAAGATTGCGGCATTGAGCCACAGCACTCCGCCCATTGCCCTGGCGCAAACGTCAAGCGGCGCCACCAGATACGAGCCAGACGACGCGAACAGGATAAGCGCCGAAACCACCAGGTGAACCACGAGGCTCGCCTCGTAGGCGCAAATCACCTTACGGTTATAGGACGAGCGGCGCGATGAAATGAGCGGGACGTGGATCGTCTGCAGACACGCAGCCAGGGCAAAGACAACATCGAGCGCAACGATTTGGGGAAGGATGAGCGAAATCTGCATCGTCACTCACCCGCCCTCGGCATCAAGACGATCATGCGCAGCTGGCCGGGCTCGCCCTCAAGGCGGTATGCCACGCTGCGCCCTTGCAGAGCGCTTTCGAGCTCTTGCGCAGCGGGCGTCTGCGAAAGATCTGCATCATCGTTGGAAAAAAGCGTGGCGCGCAGCTCGACACTGCATCGGTCATGGTCGCCCAAGTGATACATAAGCGCCGGATGGTCGGTGGTGTAGGCAAAAAACGCAAAGTCATACACGCAGTCGTACAGGGCGCTTACCGTACTGGCGTGCATCGGGCGCCGTATGGCGATAATCGAGGCGCAATCGATATCGATGGTGCGCAGGTCGCTTGCGAGCTCGTTGGCAATGAGCTGAATGCGATCGCGATCAAAACCGCTCTCCCCGTGCTGTGCCAACGTGAGCGACCCCTTGCGCTTGCAATAGGCGACGAGCATCTTGGCGCGTTGCAACATGCGGTAGCGCTCGTGCGAAGACGCTTCGTCAGTCAACGGCGGCAGCGAGCCCAGCAGGTCGTACATCCCTTCGAGCGCGCGGGCAAGCGCCTGGTCCACGTCTTGGACCAGCAAGGTCTCGGCCTCTTGATCTGCCAAATGCGTCTTGAGGTCGTAGTCGGCGGCGAGCAGCTCGTTTTGACGCTGCAGCTCCATGCGACGATGTGCCAGTTCACGGTTAAGCTCGTTGAGCTCCGACACGTCTTGGGCAAGCAGGGCCGATCCGCCCAGCAGTGGGAAGGCACGGTACATTACATCGGGATCGGACGCCACGGCAAAGGCATGGGCGCGGCCGTGCTCCTGGACCCGCAACTCCTCGCGCACGCCCTCCGGCATTGGCTTTGACACTGGCGTGGCATAGACTTCCTGCAGGTCGCGCGTTAGAACTTTGAGGTCAAGCGGCAAGGTGTCGAAGATGCCGGCGATGTCGTGATACGACGGAATGACACCGCAATCGAGACAGATTTCCATCGCCACCACGCACAGGACGCAATAGACGAGCGAAAAGTTGAGCCTCCATGCCCAGGGCACACGCAGAGCATATGAGATGGCAAAGAAAGCGCCACCCAGCAGCACGAGCGCCGCCGTGCCTGAAAAACGTTGGATGCGAAAGGACGAGGACCGACCAACCAGAATAAAAAAGGCCACGAAGTCAAAGGCTGTCCACACGAGGACGGCGAAATAACCCCAGCCGTACGTGTAATCGTTGCTCCAGGTGTCGCTTGTACGGTCAAAGTGGAAGACCTGCTGGTGAAAATCGTTGGTGAGCACAAATCCGATAAGCAGGATGGCCACAAGCCACAGCGCAGCACGGTAGCGGCGACCCAGGCGGTGTTGCTCCAGGCCCGCAAGGCGCAGACCACACAACTGGTAGAGCAGCGGAATGAGCGTCATGGGCACGTAGTACAGGTACCACAGCACGGTGGCATAGACCGGCGTGAACGACTTGTACTTGAGAATGACTTCGATCATCCACAGGGCGCAGATGGTGGCGATGGCAACAAGGCGGCGGCGCAACACATAGTCCAAACAGCGCAGATAGACCGATACGCCCCAGATCGAAAATACAATTGCGGCGACAAGCAGCGGCAGAGAGCTCGAATGAACGAGCGCATCCACGACCTCTTCGGACACCTCGCTATAGGCGGGCACGGCGTTAGAAAGTTTGGGATCGAAGGCGAACAGCGCCGGCAAGACTGCCAAAAGCATGAGGAACAGCGCGGTGATGGCGCCGGCGATAGCAAAGACGCGGTGACGGTACACCTGATGTGTTATGCCAACAAGGAATCGCGGCATGGCGAAGAGCCTGCCGCCCCTGGGATCCGCCACGGGTGCGGATCGGGCGGCCGCGTGGCCGATATGTCGCTCGCGGGTACCCATAGTGCTTTTAGTGTACCGACAGATGGGTCGAAAAGGCGGGCCACATGTCCCAAAATCCGCAGACGGCAAGGCGCCCGGCAAGCATTAACTGCTCGCCGGGCGCCTTGGTCAGGAGACTCTGAAGTCGAGTGTCTCAGCTTCCTTAGGAAAGGTCCTCACCATTAGAAGCAATAACCTTCTTGTACCAGTCGAAGCTCTTCTTCTTGGAGCGCTTGAGGGTGCCGTTGCCGGCGTCGTCGCGGTCCACATAGATAAAGCCGTAGCGCTTGGACATCTCGCCCGTGCCGGCAGACACCAGGTCAATCGGGCCCCAGGTGGTGTAGCCCAACAGGTCAACGCCGTCCTCGGTCACCGCGTCGCGCATGGTCTGGATGTGCTGGCGCAGGTAGTCGATACGGTAGTCGTCGTTGATGGAACCATCCTCCTCGACAACATCCTTGGCGCCCAGACCGTTCTCGACCACAAACAGCGGCTTCTGATAACGGTCGTACAGGTCGTTAAGGGTGATGCGGAAGCCCAGCGGATCGATGGCCCAGCCCCACTGGCTCTCCTGCAGGTAGGGGTTCTTGGCGCCGGCGAAGGCATTGCCCTGGGTGCGCTCGACATCGGGGTTATCGGCACCGGCAGAGCAACGGGTGCTGTAATAGCTAAAGCTGATGAAGTCGACGGTGTTAGCGGCCAGGATCTCGCGGTCCTCGTCCGTCATGCCCACATCGATGCCCAGGCGCTCGAGCTTCTTGACGGCATAGGCCGGGTAGTAGCCACGGCTCTGGACGTCGACGAAGAAATAGTTGCTCTGGTTGTCAATCTGCGCCTGGCGCACATCGCCCGGACGGCAGCTGTAGGGATAGTAGCTACCTGCGGCAAGCATGCAGCCGATCTTGATCTCGGGGTCGATCTCGTGAGCGATCTTGGTTGCCCAAGCGCTGGCGACGAGCTCGTTGTGGGCGGCCAGGTACTCGACAGCCTCCTTGTTCTCGCCCTCCTCAAAGACCAGACCGGCACCCATAAACGGCAGGTGCAAGATCATATTGATCTCGTTAAAGGTGAGCCAGTACTTCACCAGACCCTTGTAGCGGGTAAAGATCGTGGTCGCGAGGTTCTTGTAGAAGTCGATGAGCTTGCGGTTGCGCCAGCCGCCGTACTCCTTGATGAGGTGAATCGGACAGTCGAAGTGCGTGATGGTCACGAGCGGCTCGATGCCCTGCTTTTGGCACTCGCGGAATACATCCTCGTAGAAGGCCAGGCCAGCCTCATTGGGCTCGGTCTCGTCGCCGTTGGGGAAGATGCGGGTCCAAGCCAGGCTCATACGGAAGGTCTTAAAGCCCATCTCGGCAAAGAGAGCAATGTCCTCTTTGTAGTGGTGATAGAAATCGATGCCGGTCTGCGCGGGATAGTAATAGCCGTCCTCGAAGTCGAGCATCTTGCGCTGGCCGGAGACCACCGCATAGCGCTCGGGGCCGTGCGGAGCCACGTCCACGTTGGCAAGGCCGCGGCCGTCCACGTTGTAGGCGCCCTCGCACTGGTTGGCAGCCGTCGCGCCGCCCCACAGGAAGTCTTTACGGAAAGCCATACATCGATCCTTTCGCACGCTGTTGTCATAGGCTCAGTATCCCTGCAAACAACGCGTCGCTCAACGGCAACGGCGCAGGCCGATACTTCTTTTCGCGCGCGGGTGCTCGGCAGCCGCCCCCGCCTGACACTTTTTGATACCGCCGCCCTACACCACCACAATGGGGACAGGCACCTTTGTGGTGGTTTGGGGCGGTTTGTCTCGATCTGTAACAGCTAGGCCGTCAAAACCGGGCCTGGTGTTACAGATTGAGATTGTTCGGTCTGTCCCCTACGGTTTGTCTAAATCTGTAACAGGTAGAGACGATTTAGCCCGCTAGATGTTACAGATCGAGACAGAAGATTCTAGTCCACGGTGATGTCGAGGTTCTTGCCGATGAGACCTACGTAGCCGCCCTCGGCTGCCTTGGGGCTGTCGGCGTGGCAGAGGACCCACTTGTCGGCCTTCCAGTAGCAGTAGCTGTCACCGGTGGCAGGCATGTCGGCTGCGGCCTCGGGGCGCGGACCATTGGTGCCGGCGGGCAGCGCCACCATCACCTGGAAGCCGCCTTCGTCGACCATGCACGGCGTGTAGTGAAGCGTGGTGTTGAAAACCTCAACAAGCGTGCCAGCCGGCACGCGGAACGCCTTGACGCACGCGGTGTCGAGCTTGCCGTCCTCAATCTCCCAGCGATGCGCCACGAGCAGAATAAAATCGCGGGCGCCCAGGTTAAACTCGCTGGCGCGGTGATACTCCAGGCAGTTGAGCTGCGTGTTGTGGCCGTTGCACCAGCCCAGTTGGAAGGGGCGGCCGCCAAACATGAGAAAGCCCAGTTTATCGGCATCTTTGACGCCCTCGAGCTCCGGCGCACTTGCTACGTACTTGCTACCCTCGGGAATGGGCGTGGCAGAAAGCGCCTCGAGCACGGGCGACGTGAGCTCGGACGGAACGTTATCCCAAACGTTGCCATAGGACTTGAACTCGGGATCGTTGACAGAGTAGATATGCATGCTCACTCCTGTTCGTAAATGTGACTATACGAACATTCTAGAACAAACATGAGCGATTTTGAACGCTCACCCCGACCAATCAACAAAAAGGCGCCCCCGCATAAGCGAAGGCGCCCAATGCGCGCGTTTTGGACGACAAAGCCCTTACGCCTGCTGATAGTGCAGATGCTTCTCGTCGATATCGGCCAGGTCGCGGTCGAGGTAGCGGCGCGCGAGCCAGTTGGCCATGGGGAGGTTCTGGTCCAGGTAGTTACCGCATTCCTCGGGAGCGGCACCGGGGACATCACCCTCAAAGTCGGCGACAAACTCGAACAGCTCACGCACGAGCGGCAGGACCTCCTCGCTCGTCACCTCGCCAAACACGACGAGGTAAAAGCCCGTGCGGCAGCCCATGGGGCCAAAGTAGACAATGCGGCTCGACCACTCGGCATGATTGCGAAGGAACGTCGCGCCCAGGTGCTCGATGGTGTGGCACTCGGCCGTGTTCATGACCGGCTCCTTATTGGGTGTGGTCAGGCGCAGGTCAAAGGTGGTGACGGCGGCGCCGGTCGCCGGATCGCGGTCGATGCGGCTCACATACACGCCGGGCTCAAGCAGCAGATGATCAACGGAAAAGCTGGCGATGCGCTCCATGGCAGATCCTCTCGATAGTCAAATTGGGACGGGGCTCTTTTAGCTGGTTCGAATGGTCGCACCAATCATACCAGTCAAAAAAAGCCCCGTCCCAAAAAGACAACTTAGCCAAGGACACGGGCCATACGCGTCTTGAACTCGGACAGGAAGCGCGGAGCATCCACGGTCAGCGCCACGAGTGCGCTCTTGTCGGAGTCGGACAGGCGGCGCTCGTCGCAAATGGTGCGGCCGCGATACTCGCCCAGCAGATCAACACGCAGGTTGCAGCCGAGCGCACCTACGAGCGTGGGGTCGATCGCCACGGCAACGGCCAGCGGATCGTGCAGCGCACAACCGCCCAGGTAGGGTGCGTTCATCTCGTACGAGCCAATGTAGTGCTCGACCATGCTCGCAAATGCGCAGCCCGCCATGGTGCCCGAGCCCGTCCAGCCGGCAATGTCGCGGCGTGTGAGCACCACGCGATGCGTCACGTCCAGACCCACCATGGTGAGCTTACGGCCCGAGCGCAGCACCACGTCGGCTGCCTCGGGGTCGCTCGCCATATTGGCCTCGGCGCCCGCGCTCACGTTACCGGGCACGGTAAGGGCGCCGCCCATCACGACCACGCGGCCGATGGACATCATCGCCGCCGCATCGCGCTCCAGGGCGAGCGCCAGGTTGGAGAGCGGGCCAGTCGCTACGTAGACCAGATCGGGACCATAGGTGCGCGCGGCATCGATCAGATAATCGACCGCAGCGTTGCCGTCGGCCGAGGTCGCCCCCACCGGCTCGTAGGGCGACGCGGGCACGCTCGCGCCGCCGATGCCGTTCTTGCCGTGAATGAGCGCGGTGGACGCCGGCGGCGTATAGGGCTCAGTCGCCTGCAGAGGACGGTCGGCACCCAGGTACACCGGAACCTCGGGGCGACCCAGCAGATCGAGCACCGCCAGGCAGTTGTGCGCCGATTGCTCGACGCGCACGTTGCCAAAGCACGTGGTGATGCCCACGAGCTCCACCTCGGGGCTCGCGATGGCATAGGCCAGCGCCATCGCATCGTCCACACCCATATCCAGATCAAGGATCAGCTTCTTGATTGCCATTGTTCTACTCCGCTTCTCCGTCTTTATCGTTTAACCAAACCAATGTTCAACTTCGGCGCGCGTGGGAATCGATTGCTGAGCGCCCAGGCGCGACACCGTCACTGCCGAGGCGCGAGCGCCCGCGGCCATGCACTCAAAGAGCGGCAAGCCCTCTAGGCGAGCCGCCACCAACGCGCCGATAAACGTATCGCCGGCGGCCGTGGTATCGACTACCGCACTCGAAAGTGCCGGCATGCGCAGCAGCTCACCGCCATCGCCGAGCGTAACCGAGCCGGCACCGCCCAGCGTGATGACCGCGGCGCCGGCGCCCTTGTCGAGCAGCGCATTGAGCGCGGCGACGCAACTCACATCATCCGTGGGCAGAATGCCCGTCAGCACCTGGCACTCGGTCTCGTTGGGACAGACCAGGTCGACCGCAGGCCAGACCTCCGCAGGCAGCTCGCAGGCGGGCGCTGGATTAAAGACCGTATAGAACCCCAGCTCGTGAGCGCAAACAAGCGCCTCGGCCGTCGCCGCAAGGTCACATTCGCCCTGGGCGATAAAGACGCTTCCGGCAGCCGGGGCAATCTCGCTGGCGTCGCCGTCGAGCTCATGGGCCACCAGACACCTCAACGCGCAGGCAACGTCCGCGCCCGCAAGCGCATGGTTGGCGCCCGGTGACAGTATGATGCGGTTGTCGCTCTCGCAGCGAATGATGGTCGCCGTTCCCGTCTCCACGTCATCGCGATGCACTACAAAGTCACAGTCCACGCCGGCGTCTTGGAGCCCCGCCACGAGCGACGCGCCGAACGCGTCGCGACCGACCGCGCCGATCATGTGCGTGCACGCGCCCATACGCGCGGCAGCTACGGCCTGATTGGCGCCCTTGCCTCCGGCGTTGGTGATAAACCCGCTGCCGCCGACGGTCTCGCCCGCACGCGGTATGCGCTCGCACGCCACCGAAAGGTCCATGTTCATGCTGCCGAACACCGCAACGATGCCGCGATCTGCCATGGAAACCTCCTCATCTGCGGGCCTTATGCCCACCGTCGGCCGTCGATCGTGCACTCTCGCACCCCCTATAACTTTAGTTCACTTTGATGTGGACGCGCGCTTGAGCTTGCGCCAGCAGCAAGCATTCACAGGAGCAGGCAGCTACAATGAAGGCGTGATGATTATTCTCGTCATTGGATGATGTTTTATGGAACAACTCTCGCAATCGGGCTCGCGCGGTCGACGCCGCACGGGCAACGAGCCGGCGCCGCACGAACGCGTGAAGGGCGAACGCCGTGCCGACGAACCGCGACGCACCGCGAGCCCCCATCGCGCTTCTGCCAACAACGCGGGCCGCGCCAACACTCCCGCCGCGGAGCAGACGCCCGCTCGCCCCAAGTCCCGCTACATCCCTGCACTCGACGGCCTGCGTACGCTCGCCGTCGTCGCGGTGGTGCTCTATCACCTTAACCTCACGTGGGCTCAGGGCGGCCTGCTCGGCGTCACGATCTTCTTTGTGCTTTCGGGCTATCTGATCACGCGCTTGCTGCTCAACGAAGTCGCTAAGACCGGCCGCATCGACCTCAAGAGCTTCTGGATCCGCCGCATCCGTCGCCTGGTCCCCGCCGTGGTGACCGTCGTGGTGGTGACCTGTGCGCTGTGCACCGTCTTCAACCACGTGATGCTCACCAAGATGCGCCCCGACATCCTGCCGTCGCTGTTGTTCTTCAACAACTGGTGGCAGATTGCCCAAAACGTCTCGTACTTCAATGCTCTGGGCGACCCCTCGCCGCTCACGCACTTTTGGTCGCTTGCCATCGAGGAACAGTTCTACCTGATTTGGCCGCCACTGCTGTTTGCCATGGTATCCATGCATGTGAGCAAGCCCAACACGCGCCGCGTGGTTCTGGGCCTTGCCGCGGTATCTGCCCTAGCCATGATGGTGCTTTACAACCCTGCCGCCGACCCCAGCCGCGTGTACTACGGCACCGACACCCGCGTGTTCTCGCTGCTGCTGGGTGCCTGGATGGCCTTTATCCCCGATCGCGACCTGGCGCCGGTGCGTCTCGCTCGTCGTTTGGGGCTCAATCGCCTAGCTGGCGCCGCCAAGCACGGCAAGAACGCCGAGGGCAAGCCTGGCGAGAAGGCCGACGAAGCAGCCGAGACCGCCCCGGCACAGCCGAGCGCCCTCGTGCGCTTTTGGTCCTCGCCCGCATCCATCGATGTGTTGGGCGTCGTGGGTCTGGTTGGCCTTGCCGCCATGGTCGCGCTCACCAACGGCTACACCGCCTTCCAGTATCGCGGAGGCACACTGCTGTGCTCGATCCTCACGCTCATGGTCATCGCGGCCTGCGTGCAGCCCCAGGGAATGGTTGCCCGCGCGCTGTCCGCCGAGCCGCTCGTGTGGATTGGCAAGCGCTCGTACAGCATCTACCTGTGGCACTATCCGCTGCTGTTGCTCATGAACCCGGTCGCCAACATCAACGATACGCCCTGGTGGCAGTACATTTTGCAGGTGCTGCTGGTGGTCGCCGTAGCCGAGTGCTCCTATCGCTTTATCGAAACGCCGTTTAGGAAGGGCGCCTTCGGCCGCACCGTCGCCGAGTTCCGCGATGGCACCACAAAGCCCGCTAACTGGGCACGCGCGCACGTCCCTGCCTGCGCAACCTGCGCTGTCGTGTTGGTCGTTGCACTGGGCGGCCTGATCTTTGTGCCCGAGACGTCTGCGCTGAGCGGTGAGGGCGCCGAAGTTCTGAACAAGGAAGCCAAAAACACCGCGCCCACCGACCAGCAGGCGGCCGACGACACCGACAAGGACAACGACGGCTTCCCCGATGGCTCCTACGACCTGTTGATGATCGGTGACTCCGTGTCGCTGCGTGCCGTTGATTCCTTTGATGGCGTGTTCCCACACAGCCATATCGATGCCGAAAAGGGCCGCCAGTTTGATGCGGGCCGCGCGACATTTGAGGGCTATCTCCAGCAGAACCTTGCCGGCAAGATCGTGGTCTTTGCGCTGGGCACCAACGGCTTGGTAACCGACGACCAGATCGACGCCATCATGGCCGATGCAGGAGATAAGCGTATTGTGGTGTTTGTGAACACGCGCAGCCCGCAGCCGTGGGTTGGCTCTACCAACCAGGCCATCGCCAACGCCGCTACGCGCTACAAGAACGTGCGCGTTATCGATTGGTACGGATACAGTGCCAACCGCAACGACCTGTTCGATGGCGATGGCACGCACCTATCGACCACTGGCGTGACTGAGTACCTCAACTTGATCCACGATGCCGTCAAGAAGGACCTGCCCGTACACCCCGAGGATCACGTCAACGATCCGCAGCCGGCAGCCGTCAAGTCTGCCACCGACGCACTCGTCAATGCGCTCGCTCTCAAGCCACACAAGCTGGGCACCGACAAGTAACCTGCAGCGTAAACTTCCCACATCCGGAGGGGGTGTCTGCTACGGCAGACACCCCCTCCGGCAGTTAGGGACACTCCTGGCGCAGCCAATGAAGACCTCTACGGATGAATTCCAAGCCGCTCCGCCGTTCCAGACATCGTTTCCGCGCCTCGCGCCTGCCCCAAACAATCAAAACAAGCCCTTTTCGCCGCAACCTCAAAGGTCTGTGGACAAAAAAGGCAAATATGAGTAGTGTTACCATTTTAGTAACAGGCAAAACCACCCAAAATGACGTCTGAGCGTCTCCTACAACCCCTAAAGCAGCCAACCTGACTGGTTTAAGGCGTATTGGAACCAATTTTAATGAACATACTATAGTTTATGTTCATTATCTTCTTGGATGTAAATGCTATTCACTTAGCAACAGTACTCATATTTGGCATTTTTTGCCCACTGCCATATAGCTAACACCCTACAGCAGGCAAAAAAACAGGTCGCAGCCCATGGCGGCGGCCTGTTTGGAGTCCAAAAGAGGCGCTAAGCGCTGTAACCCATCGCCTGCAGAACAAACATGACGACCGTGAGCACCGTAATCACACCGATAGTCGCCCAAGTGAGCACGTTCCACACGCGGCCGTTGCGGTTAGTGCCCATAATGTGACGGTCAGCGGCGATAACCACCTGGAACACCAGAACCACGGGCAGTAGCACGCCATTGATGACCTGCGAGGTCATCATAATCTGGAACAGATCGACGCCGGGCATAAGCACCAGCACGGCAGAGATACCGATGATGGCCGTAATGATGCCGCGATAGACCGGGGCCTCGTCCCAGCTGCGGTCAGCACCGCGCTCCCAGCCAAATGCCTCGCAGATAGCGCTCGACGTAACGCCCGGCAGCACGCAGGCGGCCAAGAAGCTCGCCGCGACCAGGCCCGAGGCAAACAGTACCGTGGACCACTGACCCGCAATAGGCTCCAGCGCGCGGGCAGCATCGGCAGCATCGCTTATCTGAATACCCGCCGGGAACAACACCGTACCGGTCGTGATGATAATAAAGCCGGCAATGACATCGGCGGCAAGCGAGCCGCTCACGGTATCGATGCGCTGCAGCACGATATCGTCCTCGCCCGCGTTCTTATCGACCACGTTGTTCTGCGCCAAGAAGATCATCCACGGTGCGATGGTGGTACCGATTGTTGCGACCACGAGCGACACGTAGCTGGGATCGTTCTGAATATTGGGGACGACCAAGTCGACCGCGACCTCGCCCCAGTTGGGGCCGGCCATAAACGCGGCGACGATGTAGGTCACGAACACGCAGCTTACCAGCAGCAAAATCTTCTCGATGCGCTGAAAACTGCCCGACATGGTAAGCATCCACACCAGCAGCGCCACGAGCGGCACCGAGATGCTCGCCGGAACGCCAAACAGAGCAAGGCCACTCGCGATACCCGCGAACTCCGAGATGGTCACCGCCGTGTTGGCAATCAACAGCGCCGCCATGGCCAGCACGCTCCTGCGCACGCCAAAGCGCTCACGGATGAGCGAGGCCAGGCCCTTACCCGTGACGCATCCGCAGCGCGCCGCGGTCTCCTGCGTCACGATAAGCAGCACAGTCATGACGGGAAGCATCCAGAGCATCTTGTAGCCATAGCTGGCGCCCGCGCTGGAATACGTTGCAATGCCGCCGGCGTCATTGCCCGAAAGCGCCGCCAGCAGACCGGGACCCATAGCGCCAAAGATGGCCGCGATGGTCAACTTTTGCTTGGTGCCCGACTTTTGCTTGGTATTTTGCACGCGACCACCTAACCCATGACCGACATGGTGAGCAGCACCGCAGCGGCGCAGTACGCTACGCACGAGATCATGACGGCAATAACGTTCATGGCGGTGCCCGACGTGTTGAGGTCATGCTCGTCACGCCAGAACAGCACCATCAGGTAAATCACGGCGCTCATGTTGCCAACCAGGCAAATGATGGCAGCGATATTAAAGCACCCGGTAAAGAGTTGCTCCTCAAACATGGGCGCATCGGGGAACGCAGCGGTGCGCACCAGCTGGGCGCACAGGTAGGTCACGAGTGACAGAATCAGGCCCATGCCCGTGCTCTGGAAGAAGAACCCCAGATACGGCTTGGGCTCGTCGTCGTGACCGTCATACTCCAAGAAGTAGTTCTTGACGAACGACACCATGCGCGAGGCAGCAAGCAGCACGAGCGGCATGGCGCACATGGGGAACACCACCAGATGCGCGGAGCCGAGCGCCGTCCCCAGCACCGTTGCCATGATGCACGAGGCAATGCCCCACACGACAACCCAGTACTGGCGATGCACAAACCAGCTGAGCACGTTCGTCGAGTCGTCCGACGCGCTATCGCCCGAGCCGACACCGGCGATCTGCAGGTCCTCCTGATGCTCCTCGGCGATAACGTCCATGGCGTCGTCGAAGGTCACGATGCCCAGGATATGACGGTTCTCGTCGCAGACAGGGATGGCAACCAGGTCGTACTTGGTCATCTCGTCCGTCACGTCTTCCTGGTCCTCGTCGGGCGACACGTAGACCAGGTCGCGATAGGCGAGCTGGCCCAGCGTGGCATCGCGGTCGGCCACGATCAACGTGCGCAGCGAGAGCACGCCGGTGAGCATGCCGCTCGGATCCTCGGTATAGACGTAGTAGACGCTCTCAAAGTCCTCGTCGAGTTTGCGAATCGCCTCGATGGCATCGCCGACCGTCGCCGTGGCGGGCAGCGAGACAAACTCCGAGGTCATGATGCGGCCGGCGGTGTTGTCCTCATAGCCCAGCAGGTTACGAATCGCCTTCTCCTCCTTGACGCCCATCAGGCGCAGGAGCTTCTCGGCCTTCTCGTAATCGAGCTCGTCGATCAGGTCGGCGGCGTCGTCCGGGTCCATCATGGCCAGCATCGACGATGCGTCCGTGTCGGACAGGCCCTCGAGCATCTCGGTCATAAGCTCGTCGTCATCGAACTCCGAGATGGCCTCGGCGGCCTGGGCAGTATCGAGCTGTGCAAACACCTGCGCACGCAGGCGCGGGTCGAGCTGCTCGATAATGTCGGCGATGTCGGCAGGGTGCAGCTCGCCGAGCGTCTTATGCGACACCGAGAGTTGAATGTTCTTGGTCGAGCGATCGAGCAGGTCCATGTAGGACCAAGCGATGATGTCCTCACTGAGCGGCTTGCCCAGGTGCTTCATAAAGCCTTCGACGATATGCTCGAGTGCGGGGCTGATCGCGCGTAGCAGACCGCGGGCGCCCACTTCGGCGCCCAGCAGGCGCAGCTGATTTTCGCCCGACATGGAAAACTTGATGTCGTTTACGCGCACGACTTTCATGCCCTGCGTGTCGACAATCTGCTTGTTGAGCACGTCGCGGGCAAGCAAGAGTTCGGTCGGCTGCAGGTACGAAAAACGGATTTCGGTGGCCGACGTCTTAAGGTGTACACCCGTCTCGTCGATACGGTCGACCCATTTGCGCCAGCTGATCATAAACGGCGTCTTGCCGGGACCGCGGAACGCGAGCGACGTCACGTGCGGAAAAACTTCGCCGGTAGCAATACCAAAATCGTTCACCACGCCGAGCTTTTCTCCATCGACGTCCAAGACCGGCAATTTGAGCATCTCACTCAGATAATTCAATGGTGCTCCCCATCATTATTCCTCCGAACGCGGCCGCATGTGCGACGTCCGGGGGCTTCTGGATATGTATACGCATGCGCGGGCGGCACGCCGCTCGACGCTTACACCCCGTGCATGCGCAAAAAGCACCTGCATGGGGTCATCGACTGTATGGTCGAGGTTTGGATTTCACCTGTAACCTTTCTCTTGACCCTCATTAACCGCAGTAACTATAGCATCAGCATCGCCCTGCGGCATCGAATTTATGCGCTGCACATTGCAGGCATACCAAACGCTGACGCATCCGTGACATAGTCATTGGGGACGTTCCTAAATGACTACCCAATGACTACTCTGTGGTGTCGTCGTCCTCGGCAAGTTGGGGGAACACGGCGTCCTTGGGCATGGTGACCTTCGTCAGCGAGGTGAGCTTTTTGCTCAGCGACGTGTCCGTCTTGACCAGGTCGCTGAGCGTCACGATCTTGTAGCCGTCGGCAATGAGGCCGTCGATAATCTGCGGCAGCGCCTCGAGTGTCTGCTCGGCGCATTCGTCTCTATCGGTGAGCAGCACGATATTGCCCGGCGTCACCGAATCGAGCACCGTCGAGACCTGTTCGTCGGCACCGTTTAGCAGCCAGTCGCCCGAGTCGATATTCCACGAGACCACGGCGGAGACCAGGTCCATCGCATCAATCCAGTTTTGCTCGTCAAAGGCAGCGTAGGGAGCACGCAGCAGCATCGTCTTCACGCCGGTCGCCGACTTAATCGCATCGGTGCCTTTCGTGATCTGTTCGCGCACCGCCTCACGGTCCTGACCCTTGAGCGAATCGTCGCTGTAGCTGTTGGATCCGATCTCGCACCCGGCGTCGACAATCGCCTTGGCCGTGGCAGGCGAGGCCTCGGCCGCATCGCCCGAAAGGAAGAACGTCGCGGTGACGCCCTTTTCCTTGAGCACCTGCAAGATCTGTTTGGTGGCGCCGCTCGGACCCTCGTCAAACGTCAGCGCCACGTACTTTTTGTTGCCCTTGGGCGCCACGCTGGCGCACGCAACAACGCAATCGGTGGCGGGCACAACCTCGCCGCGGTCTTGCGTCTTGCCTGACCGCTCACCAACCCACACCTCGGATCGGCCCTGGACACCCCATGTCTGCACATACTCGATAGCGCCCGTGCCCTCGACCTTGAGCTTGGGCTCGATAACCGTAGCCTGAACCTCGTGCTTCTCGTAAGTGTTACGGCCATCCTTGACCGTCACCTTCTCGCCGCCCTCAAGTTCGCGGCTATCCCATTTGCCCTGCTTCACGCGCCTGCCGTCGACCTTCACCGACAGCTTTTCGCCCCCATGGCGCTTGAGCACGCTGTCATCGACGGCTAGCAGGTCGCCTGCGTCGTAGGTGTCAGTCAAATCCTGTTCGTCGATGAGATTCTGCAGCGTAGAGCCCACGCGCACCGCGGTCTTCTGGCCGTTGAGCTCCACGTCCACGCTGCGGTTGACGTAGCCCACGACGGCAGCGATAAACAGCACGAGCGCGCAACCCACGGCGATCAGCGCATAGGGCAGGCGAGACGAACGACGGGGTGTGCGGCTGTTGCCGATGCGCGCGCTGCGATCGCTAAAGCCGCGGCTATGGTTGAGATACATCGCGCCGGGCTTACGGTGACGGCGGCGCTGACCGCTGGGCAGCTGCCCCAGGTCGCGGCGCGCTGTCGGATGCGCACCCGAACGCCCGTTTAAGTTGGATCCGTTTTGGTGCATGTGCCCTCCCCCATAAACACAGCAAGCCGGAGCAACAGGTCTCCGGCTTGCCTCCCATCATTTGGTACGTCGCTATTTTGTAGCTTTTGACGAGCCTCCGCTCGCCTTTTGGTATTCGTCCTTAAAGGCCTTGAACATGCCGCGCGTCTTGCCGAGCTGCTTGCCCAGTGCGCGACTGCCCTTGTCCACGGCAACCGATCCCTTGTCGTCGAGTACCTTGGCACCCTTTTTGACCTTGTCGCCCACCACGACGCTGGCCTCGGCGGCCTTGGCGGCCGCACCGCCCGAATACCCGAGCGACTTGACCTCGTCCGAGACGACCATCGCACCGTTCTCGTAGCCGCGCAGCATCGTCGGCGGCACCTGCGTGTCACCAACCAAAACACTCGAAGCAGCACCGGCGGTCACATAGAATGCCTGCACGATGCCCGAGCGTGGCTTGAACTCAACGTCCGAGCAATAGCCCACGACGTCGCCCGATTCCGTGCGCACGTCCATACCGACCCAGATGATGCAATCGTCCAAGTTGATGTCGAGGCGCTTAGCGGCGGCGGAATCGTACGTGTCCTTGACGTCATCGACCGCAATGGCGCCCTCGTAGACACCAATGGCGTCGAGCGCTACGAATCGGTCGGGACGCTCGATCATGCCCGCGATATCGGACTGGCGGACCATAAAGCCGACCACGCGCGTACCGCCCGGGGTAAAGACCGGAAAGTGAATCTTTCCGAGCTTTTTAGGGCTGCGCGGTGTGCCGTCCTTTTTGGTGCGCTTGTCCTCGGTAGGCTTGCGATAGATCTTGGCGCCGACAAAATCCCCGGCGCGCATTATGCCTCGGTCGAGGGCTCCGCAGCCTCGGTATCAGCCTCGACGGCGTTCTCGACCACGACGTCGGCGGCAGGCGTCACGTTGCCGCCCGAAATGGCGTCGTTGAGCTGCTCGCGCAGCTGGTCCATGCGCTCGCGGGCAAGGTCGACCTTGGCGCGCAGGTCGTCGGTCTTGGCGTCGACCATCGGGCCAAAGTCATTCACCGCAGCACGGGCCTCCTCGGCGCTGTGCTCGTAGGTGTCGCGCATATTGTCCCAGGCGTCGTTGGCGATATCGGCAGCCATGGCGCGGGTCTCGGCGCCCGAACGCGGGGCCAGAGCAACGCCGACAATAGCGCCGGCAGCGGCACCAAAAAGTGCGCCGGAGACAAAGCTGAAAGTCTTACCCATGATCATTCCTCTCCTGCGGGCACGTCGGTGCCCACCGTTTGAATGCTGTCCATTATACCCGCAGCGCATCACTTGCCGCTCCGCTCATCTGCGTACGGCAAAGGCGCAGGTACGTGATGGTGATAAACGCGTAGGCCTACTCTTGGGGCATAGCCGGCATAGTCACCGTGGCACCCGGGTCCTCGCCGGCGCCGTCCACGAGCGGCAGACCGCCCTCATGCGCAGGTCCTGCCGGAACCGTCGCCGCACCGCCAAAGACGGCAGCGGAGGCCTCGTGGTTCTCGGCAACCGCGCCCTCGGTATCAATCGCAACCTGGGGCTCGTCGTCAAAGTTGGGGACGCCCTGGGGCTCGGCGGTCGTATCGGCAACGGACTCGGCGTCGGCCGGCACATCGCCCTCGTCAGCGCCCTCGTCCTCGGCAGCATCTTCGCCGTTCGCAGCGGCGACGGCCTCGTGAGGATCCTTGCCCTCGGCCTCGGCGCGCATGCCCAGTACCAGGTTGCGCAGGCCCGCGACCGTGCCTTCCACGTCGGGGACAGGCTGGTCGGCGTGCAGGTACGCCCAGTCCATCATAAAGGTGGCCGAAGACAGCGCGCCGATGGCCAGCGCGTCGTCGGGGCACGAAAGCTCAACCTCAAAAACGCGCTCGTCGTGCTCGCTTACGCGCGTGCGGCCGCACGAGATGCTGCCGGCAAGCCCGGTCTCGTTCATGAGCTCGACCGTCACATGCTCAAGCAGATGGCAGAGCTCGGTCTGGCCCATGCAGTCCTGGAACTCGCGACCGGAATCACCCAGGCACAGGTGCTTGGCAATCGCCGGCACCAGGTAATACACGCGCGCCGTGGCCTCGATATCCTCCGAGGTCATGAGCGGCATGCCGGGGTTCACCAGCACATGCGCGCAGATCTTGTCCTCGCTGACGGTGACCTTAAGGATGTTGAACAGGCCTGCCATAACTCTCCCCTACTCTTCCTTGTCCTACTCGTCGCCGTCGTGCGGATTCACGGAACCCGCACCCGACGTCGTCGGCTCGTCTACCGAAGACTCGGAATCCTTCTTATCGGTTTCGGCCGGAGCGATCACGCGAATGAGCGAGATGCGCTGGCCACGCATCGACTGCACTTTAAACTTGTACCCCGCGACCTCAAACACCTCTCCGATGTCGGGCACCGAGTCGCAAAGCTCCAAGATCCAGCCGGCGATGGTCTCATAATCATCGCTTTCCTCGAGCGGCCAACCAAGCTCAATCGCGTCATCGCACGAAAAACGCCCATCAACGAGCCACTCGCGGCGCGAAAGGCGCGTGAGATACTTGTTGTCGGGGTCGAACTCGTCCTCGATCTCGCCGACGATCTCCTCGACGATGTCCTCGATGGTGATGATGCCGGCCGTGCCGCCGTACTCGTCCACGACTACCACGATCTGGTCGTGCGAAGTCTGCATCTCGGACAGCAGCGGCAGGATGTCCTTGGTGTCGGGCACAAAGGTGGCGTCGCGCAGATAATCGGCAATGGGCTGGTCGCCCTTGCCGTCGAGCGCGGGTTGGATCAGGTCCTTGATGTGCGCGATGCCGGCGACGTTGTCGGGGTCCTCATGATAGACGGGGATGCGGCTGAAGCCGGTCTGGCGCATGGTGGACAGCACGTCGGCGACCGTCTCGTCGTCCTCACACATGGTGGTGTCCACGCGCGGCACCATGACCTCGCGGGCAACGGTGTCGCCCAGGTCGAAGATCTCGTGGATCATGCGCTTTTCCTCGTCGAGCAGGTCGTCCTGCTCCGAGACCATGTACTTGATCTCTTCTTCCGAGACGTTCTGGCGGTCGTCGGCACTCTTAATGCGCAGGATGCGGGCCAGGCCATCGGAGCAAGCGCCAGTCAGCCACACGAGCGGACGGGCGATCTTCTGGAACACGGAAAGCGGTCCCACGACCTGCTTGGACACGCCCTCGGCATTGGCCAGGCCGATGCGCTTGGGGACGAGCTCGCCGATCACGATGGATACGAAGGCGACCGCAACGGTGATGATGACCGGCGCCAGGCCGCGTGCGATGGCGGAGAGCGGCGCGATGCCAAAGCTCATGAGCCACGTGGCGAGCGGGTCGGACAGACTCGTCGAGGCGACGGCGGACGAGGCGAAGCCCACGAGCGTGATGGCAACCTGGATGGTGGCGAGCAGCTGGTCGGAGTCGGCAGCCAGCTTAATGGCACGCTCGGCGCGCTTGTCGCCTTCCTCGGCCTCGTGCTCCAGCACGGCGCGCTTGGCCGTGGTGAGCGCCATCTCGGACATAGAGAAGTAGCCGTTGATGAGGGTCAAAACGAGGGTGGTGATAAGGGAGATGGTTATGTCCATCGGGAGTTTCTCGAACCTCCAAGATTCGGGACGTCGGATTAAAACGTTGACGGCGGATACGGCAATTGCACCGGCGCCCAAACAAGGACGCGGGCGCGCAGGCGTGGTCGCTAGATTACGAAGAGGATCACCGCCATGAACTGGAAGATGCTGCCGGCGAGTACCCACAGGTGAAACACGCTGTGCAGGTAGCGCATGTTTTTGGCGATATAGAACGGCACGCCCGCGGTGTAGCACACGCCGCCGACGGCGAGCAGGGCAAGTGCCACGGGGTTGAGCAGCGACACGAGCTCGGGCAGCTTAAAGACGACGAGCCAGCCCATCAGCAGGTAGACCAGACCGCTTACCCAGTGCGGTTGACGCTCGCGTAGGAAGCACTCGAGGGCGATGCCGATGATGGCGATGGCCCATACGGCAAAGAACAGCACAGCGCCGCCGTCGTTTGCGAGCGTGATGAGGCAAAACGGCGTATAGCTGCCCGCAATGAGCAGGTAAATGCAGCTGTGGTCGATAATGCGGAACACGCGTTTGGCGCCCGCGGGCTGAATCGCATGGTAGAGCGTGGAGGCTAGGTATTCGAGAATAATGCTGACGCCATAGACAATCGCCGCGGCCATGTGGGCCGGGCCTCCGCCGCGCAGGGCGGCGAATACGATCAGGAGCACCAGACCCGCGATACCCAGCAGGCAGCCGACACCATGGGTGACGGAGTTCATGATCTCCTCGCCCACCGTGTAGTGTGGAACGGCCGCGGTCTTGGGTCGCGGCTTAGAACTGTCGCTCGAATCGGACATGCCGGTTACATCCTCCAACGTAAAGAGTTCTCAACACTATATCAAAGCGTCTAGGTACGTGCGAAATTTGCACCATACGTGACCCTTTGTTTACCCATTCTTTGCCTGTTGACGCATCAACGGCGAACGTCCATAATGCGCTTGCATTAAATGTTGATGTATTAACATCTTATAGGAGAATACCGCATGGCTCAAAACGCACGTTCCCATCGAAAGCTCAAGATAGCCGGCATCGTTGCACTGGTGGTTGTCGTTGCGCTGCTCGGATTTGCCGGCAACTTTCTGTTTGACTTTGCCCTGAATCCCCAAGCGCCCTACACCATGAAGATGATGCAGGATAGCAAGAACGACAAAGAAGGCGAGCAGCCGGATGCCGAGGAAACCGAGGCGCGGGCGTGGTTTAAAGAGAATCGCGAGAGCAGCAGCCTCACCGCAGATGACGGAACCGAACTTGCCGCTTGGTATTTTGCCGCCTCGGAGAACACCCACGATTACGCCGTTTGCCTGCATGGATATACCAACGAGCCTATCGGTATGGCCCGATACGTCAAGCGATTCCACGACCGCGGCATGAACGTACTCGCACCCGCCGCCCGCGCCCACGAGCGCTCCGGCGGCGACTATATCGGCATGGGCTGGCCCGAGCGCCTCGACATCGTCGCATGGATTGGGCGGATCGTTGCCGCCGACCCCAAGGCGCGCATCCTGGTCTTTGGCGAGTCGATGGGTGCGGCAACCGCCATGAACGTCGCGGGGGAATCTCTGCCCGCAAACGTGAAATGCATTATCGAGGACTGCGGTTATACGAGTGTTTGGGACGAGTTTTCTCTGCAGCTCAAGGATGTGTTCGGCCTGCCCAGCTTTCCCTTGCTCGATGTAGCAAACTTGGTGTGCAACGTGCGCGCGGGCTACGACTTTCATAAGGCGAGCAGTGTGGAGCAACTCAAACATGCGACGGTTCCCATGCTGTTTATCCACGGCGACCGGGACACCTTTGTACCGTACAGCATGCTCGACCAAAACTACGACGCGTGCGCCAGCAAGGTCAAGCAAAAGCTCACCATCCATGGCGCCACCCACGCCAAGAGCGCGCAGGTCGACCCCGAGCTCTACTGGAATACGGTCGACGACTTCCTCGACGAGTATTTTTAGGCAAATAGTACGGTTTAGTGGTCTATCTGACCCCCTAGCACTTCCAAAAAGCCGCCCGTGGGCACTGTGCTCACGGGCGGCTTTTACTAACAGCTGTGCTACAAAGGCGCTTGTTTTGTCTAATAGCTAGGTGCTACTTGACCTCGATGAGCTCATACTCGCTCGTGCCCAGGCCGATCTTCTCGGCATGCGCGATGCACACGCGCCAGTCGGTGTCGGGATGCGTGATGCAGAAGGGGTCCTTAGCCTGCTCGCCCTCCAGATGCTCGTGGTTGTGCTCCATCTTGGCCGCGCTATCGGTGAGCTCGGTGTTGGGCAGCGGCTCGGATGCCATGACAGCATCGGCGCAGGCCTGGTCGATGGCGACCGGGTCGAAGCTCGCGAACATGCCGATGTCGTTGACGATGGGCGTGTCGTTTTCGGGATGGCAATCGCAGTTGGGACTAATGTCCATAGCGAGCGAGATGTGGAAACTCGGGCGGCCGTCGACGACAGCCTTCGTGTACTCGGCGATCTTGTAGTTGAGCACATCGGCCGCAGCGTCATAGCCGGGCTTGATGCAGTCCTGGTTGCACGCCGCAATGCAGCGCCCACACCCCACGCAGCGATTGTGGTCGATGGCGGCCACGTGTACCGTGCGAGTACTACCGTTGGCAAGCTCGCGCTCGCGGGTGTCGTCAAACGAGACGGCGTTGTGCGCGCAGATCTTTTCGCAGGCGTGGCAGCCCACGCAGTTGGTGGTATCGACATTCGGCTTGCCGGCGGCGTGCTGCTCCATCTTGCCAGCACGGCTACCGCCTCCCATGCCCAGGTTCTTCATGGCGCCGCCAAATCCGGCCTGCTCATGACCCTTAAAGTGGGTGAGACTGATCACAATGTCGGCGTCCATGAGCGCCTGGCCGATCTTGGCCTCGTGCACGTACTCGCCGCCCTCGACCGGGACGAGCGCCTCGTCGGTGCCCTTGAGGCCGTCGGCGATAATAATCTGGCAACCCGTAGCGTACGGGGTAAAGCCGTTCTGGTAAGCGGTGTCGATGTGCTCGAGCGCATTTTTGCGGCTACCGACGTAGAGCGTGTTGCAGTCGGTGAGGAAGGGCTTGCCGCCCAGCTCCTTCACGACATCCGCGACGGCGCGGGCGTAGTTGGGGCGCAAAAAGCTCAGGTTGCCCAGCTCGCCAAAGTGAATCTTGATAGCGACGAACTTGTTCTCAAAGTCGATCTGCTCAATTCCGGCGTGACGGATGAGGCGCTTGAGCTTGTCGAGCTGGCTCTCGCGAGCATGCGTGCGCAGGTTGGTGAAGTACACCTTTGCCGGTGCGGCGGGTGCAGTTGCGGTCATAGATCTATCCCCTCGGTCTATATGGCGTTACAGACATTTGGGATGGTACCCATTGAAGTAGGGTCGAAGTCAAGCGCGAAACCTAGTCGTTGGGGACAGTCTTAAATGACCAGTCGCCAGGGGCACTCTTTCGCCACCCGGCACTTGGGGACGTTCCTTTCCTGCCGGCAGTTGGGGACGCTCCTTTCCTGCCGGCACTTGGGGACAGTCCTTGCCAGCCCGGCCGGCGAACCGGCGAATCGGCAAGGACTGTCCCCGATGACTAGTGATTTAAGACTGTCCCCAATGACCACTCTTTGGTAGGAAAGGCGTCGCGGGGGATTTCGTCCCAAATGTGTGTGATGTGTGGTCGGTCTAGGAGGGCTTGCGCGCAACCAGGTGGGCGCGGAAGCCTTTCTGCGCCTCGAGCTTGAGCAGGAGGAATCCGGCCCTCTCGGCGAGCGCGCGAAGCTCGGACACCTTGCAGATCCGGACATCGCCGTGACCCGCGAGGCGCGCCAACGGCAGCTCAAAGGTGTTCATGAGCCATACCACGAAGTCGCTCGACGTGTAGTCGCGGAGAATCAGGCGCCCGCCGGGGCGCAGGACTCGGGCCGCCTCGGCGAAGAACCTCTCGGGGTGCGGATAGTGATGGAAACTGTTGGAGCAGAGCACGGCGTCGAAGCTTTGTGGCTCGAAGGGCAGGGCTTCGGCGTCCCCGACGACGAAGCGGACGTTCCCGAGCTGCTTGGCGCATGCCGCCTCGATCATTTTGGGCGTGAGGTCGAGCCCCGTCAGGTGCTTGCCCGGGTATTCCCCGTGCAGCAGCTCCAGGACTGCTCCGGTTCCGCAGCCCACGTCGAGCACATCCTCGAACGGCTCGAGCGCGAGCTCCTCAAGCATCTGCGGATAGTCGTCCTTGCACATCTCGTAGATCCCGGCATGGCCGGACTCGTAGATCTTCGCCGCCTCGGTGAACTCTTTGACGGAAAGCTGCTTGAGCTCTTCTGCCGATCTGGCCATGAGCCCTCCTATTCCTGGACCTTGAGCGCCTCGGCCAGGCTGACGCGCCTGATGGAGCGCGTGTGCAGGAGCGCCACGACCAAGTAGGTCGCAAAGCCGATGCCGACACATGCCGCCATGGACCAGGCGGGCACGTAGATCTCTATATTGCCGTTGTAGGCGAGCAGCATCGAGCGGAAGATGGCCGTGAGCGAGCCAATAATGACCGGCAGGCTCAGCACGAGCGACGCCGCCACGCACAGCGTGATCGAGCGGATGTACAGATGCGAGATCTCGCCATCGCGATAGCCAAAGACCTTCATGTAGCTAATCGACCGGGCGCTATGGTCGATAACGGCCTTGGTCAGCAGATACATAAACAGCAGGAAGATAAACACCGCGAGCCCGACCATCATGCCGATCATCTTGCTCATCATGCCGATAAACTGGTCACCCACGGCGCGCATGTCGTCGGGCGTGGTGTCGCCGGCAAAGTAGCGCGCATCGAGGTCGAGCTTCTCGTCGCTCACATAGCCGTTAAAGTAGGCGGCGTCGTTGTCGAACAGCTCGTTAAAGTCGTCGATGCTCATATAGATATTCATGTCCGACTTGGAACCCCAGGTGGCGTCCTTGCCCGTGTACTCCAGCGAATAGTCCTTGCCCTCGTACTTGTCGCCGAGCGCGACCTTCTGCCCCTCGCTCCAGCCAAACTTGTCGAGCAGGCCGCCACCAAAGACAACGCGCCCATCGCCGACGTTGAGGTCTTTCCAATAGCGCGAGTTGGGCGAGATGCCGTAGACGGAAATCGTCTCCTGCCCATTACCATCGCCGCGGTCGTATTGCAGCTGGTAAACAGCGTATTTCTCGGCCTGTGCGATTGCGCCCGCGCCGTTGTCGGTCGTATTGACCGGGTGGATATCATCGTTGTCAGTGTCGATCTTGGAGGCCTTGTCAATCAGGTCGATAGCCTCGTCGCGGTTGCAGCCGAGGGCATCGGCAAGATCGTCAAGGCGCGCGTAAAGCGCATCTTTCTTGTCCTGGACCTTGGCGAGCGCGTCCTGCGCCGCGGCCAGGCTCTCGGCAGACGGAGCGCTGGTCGCGGCATCGGCTGCCGTCTGCGCCGCATTGGCCGCGTCGTCAAGTTCGTCATCCGCATCCTGGGCGGCAGTGAGGAGTGCGCCGTCCACCGACTGCAGGCGCTCGAGCGCCGACCACTGCTCGCGCTCATCGGCGGTACCCTCGAGCTCCAGCGGCGCCTTGAGCGTGTACTGGTGCTCGGCGACCAGACTCGTCTCGAGATTGTCCGCATAGTGCGTCATCGTGGGCAGAATCGCCAGGCCAAAGAGCAGCAGCAGCGACGCAAACGCAATGCCCACGAAGAGCGTGGCGAAGTTGCCCAGATTGCGCAGGAAGATACGCAGGCGGAAGCGGGAAACAAAGCCCATGCGCTCCGGCAGTTGCATACCACGCTTGGTGCCAGACTTGCCGCTCGCCTCGTGACGAAGGAATTGCAACGGCGTCTTGCCCATTTTGCGAAGCAGGCCCACCAGCGTGATGAGGATGAGCGCAGCGGCGGGGACCACGGCGCACTTCACAAAGATCTCCCAGCTCCAGTACACCTGGAAGGGCGGCAGGCTGTACGAACCGTAATAGAGGCTGCGCATGGGCTCGGTAAAGAACACAACGCCGAGCGCAGTGCCCAAAAGCGCCGCGACCACGCCCACGATGGCGGGAAGCGCAAGGTAGTGAAGCACAATCTCGCGACGACGATAGCCGCTGGCGAGCAGCGTGCCGATAATGGCGCTCTCCTCCTCGATGGTGGCGTCGGTAAGGACCACAAAGACGAACGCCATGATCACGATGATAATGTCGAGCAGCGTCATCCACATCATGGAGTCGCCGTCTACGTCGTCGCGCGCGTAGCCAATGCCCTGGTTGGAATCGGCGTCGATGAGGTCATCCACACGCGCATCGGCATCGGTGAGCGTCTCTACCATATCCTGCTCGGCATCGGTGCGGTCCGCGGTGGAGAGATCGCGGTCGTTAAAGGTAAAGGAGTAGGTGTAGGCGGGCGCGCCGCCGGCGTCCTCGAGCGCGGCAAAGCCGGCGTCGGTGACCTCGGCCACGCCATAGGTGATGGTGTTCACCGTAAAGTCCGAGTTGTTGAGGAACAGCGCCTGACTATCGGGCTGGGTCATGATGCCGCAGATGGTATAGGTGCGGCCCTCGAGCTCGACTTTATCGCCCACGGACAGGTCGTTATTGGTGGCAAAGACACGGTCGATGGCCACCTCGTCATCCGCCTTGGGTTCCTTGCCCTCACAGTAGGACGCGATATCGACCTTGTTGCGGTGCGCATAGGTGCGCAGCGTGCGCTTGGTGCCATCGTCGCCGGCGGTCTTTTTGATGATGGCGTCGATGGAGAAATTCTTGTAGAGCGTAACGCCGCCGACGTCGCCGGCTGCATCCTCGGCCGCCTTGAGCTGGTCTTTGGTGGCCTCGAAGGAGGTGGTCACGCGGCCGTCCTCAATCGTGTACGCATCGCGCATGTCGTCGATAAGGCAACCGATGGAATGCGCCGCGAGCAAAAAGCCCGAGGTGAGAGCGATGCTTCCGCACATAAGCAAAAAGATGCCCAGATACTTGCCGATATTGCGGCGCAGCTCACGCGGGAGACGTTTTGTGAGAGGTGTCATGGCGCCGCCTACCAATCGAGCTCGGCGGCCGCGACGGGCGACTCGTTGAGCTCATCCTCGACGATGCGCCCGTCGCGCAGGCGCAGCACGCGATTGGCCATGCGCGCGATGGCGGCATTGTGGGTGACGATGATGATGGTGCAGCCGTAGGTGCGGTTGACATCCTCCATGAGCTGCAAGATTTCCTTGGACGTCTTGTAGTCAAGCGCGCCCGTGGGCTCGTCGCACAGCAGCAAGCCCGGGTTTTTGACGAGTGCGCGGCCGATGGCACAGCGCTGCTGTTGGCCGCCCGAGACCTGGCGCGGGAACTTGTTGCGGTGCTCGTAGAGGCCCAGCGAACGCAGCAGGTCTTCGACATTGAGCGGGTTTTTGGACAGGTGCGCCGTGACCTCGATGTTTTCCTTGATGGTGAGATCGGGCACCAGGTTGTAGAACTGGAAGACAAAGCCCAGCTCACGGCGTCGGTATTCGCCCAGGTCGGCGGCGTTGAGCGTGGTGAGGTCGCAGCCATCCACCAGAATAGAGCCAGCGTCGGCATCCTCCAGGCCGCCGATCAGGTTGAGAAAGGTCGACTTGCCCGAGCCCGAGGGCCCCAGCATGACGCAGATCTCGCCGCGATTGATGGACGTGTCGATGCCATCGAGTACCGTCAGGCGCGCATCACCGTCGCCGTAGTGCTTTTTGAGATCCTTGACCTGGACATAGGCTTCCTGCGTTGCCATGGTATCCCCCATTGTTAGCCTCGTACTACTTTATGAACGTAATAGTAAACCTTGGCGAACTATTTTGGGGCGAGGCCTAGGATTTATTTCAGACTAGGCGCGGGATTTGGCGCGTGCGAGAGCCAGGCCTACGGCGGCGATGGCCGCGGCAAAGAGCACTGTGACGCCCAGATCGCAAGCGATGTCGCCCAGCACGGTGGACGTCAGGTCCGCGGCGAGCGCCTTGCCAATCGCGTCGTTCACCCAATACGTCGGCACAAAATGCGCCGCGGTCTGCACGGCTGGGCCCATCAGCGACAGCGGCATCCAGGCGCCGCCCAAAAACGTCATGAGCATGCCGAGCAGGTTGCCCACACCGTTGAGCAGCTCCTCACGCGCACCCAGGCTCGAAAGGGCAAAGCCAACGGCCAGAGGCGTGCACGCCAGGGCAAACGTCGCCGCCAGCGCCAGGCACACACGACCCACGCCGACCTCGGCAACCGCGCCGGCAAAGCCCACGACGCCCATCATGCTCGACACAAACCAGATGCAGACGGTGATCACAGTGGCGGCCGCAAACACGGCGAGCGAACGCCGGCGCTCGGAGATTGGGCCGGCATCCATACGACGCACGCGCTCGGGCTCGTTCATGCCCGAGAACACCAGCCCCACCGATACGATGACCGACGAGATAATCGCGTACGCGCCAAAGTTGAAATACGACTTGAGCATGGCGGCGGCAGTCGAACCAACCTTGACCTGCTCAATCTGGACCTCGGCGCGCTTGGCGGCGGCATGCTCGGCGGCCTTGGCGACGCTACCATTAGAGGCGGCGGGCTCTAGGGCCGCTGCAGCGCCCGCGAGCGAAATCCAGCGCGAGGCCTCAGCAGACGAAAGCGCCGCCGCCATGGTGCCGGCACCGTAGGTCACATCGAGCTTGGGCAGGGCCTCCCCCGCGCGGGCGGCCGCGACCAGGTCGTTCTCAAACCCCTCCGGGATAAAGAACACGCAGTCGGCGCTACCCTTGGCGCTGTTGCTCTTGGAGAGCGCGTCCGCAAGATCGTAGGTATCGTCGCCGACGCCCGTGACCAACTCAAAGCGCGACCCCAGGTGCTTGGTGAGCGCATGCGAAAGGTCGCTGTCGTCGCGGTCGACCACGATCACGTTGGCATCGTAGGGCTCGTACTCGGTGAGCTGCGACGAGTTCCAGCTCACCGATGCCGCGATGAATACGCCCATGAGCGAGATGAACACCGTATAGATGAGCAGGTAGAACGGGTGCGCCAGCGCCATGCGAAGCGCAGTCTTAAAGGTGCTCATAGCGGCTCCTTCCAAAGGTCAGCGTGGCGGCGGCAACGAACAGCAGCGCCATAAGGACCAGCGCGCCGGCGCGAACGACAAAGGGGCCCAGGTTCTCAAAGAAATACAGGCGGTTGAACATGTCGCAGATGAGCTTGACGGGGTTGAGCCAGCACTCGGCCGGGCAGGCGCGGGCGACGTCGTCGGCAAGCGCCATCGCCGGCTCGCCGTAGAGGCCGGCGAACAGGGCGCACGTGGTAGCAAAGCCCGTGAGGATGCCGGACTTGGACGCCTTGCCGCCCTTAACGGGAAGCGTGCCCACAAAGAGTCCCAAGCCCGTGGCGGCAAGCGCGGAAGCGGCGCCACCCACCAGACACAGCCCCTCGCGCCCGCCAAAGTCGACGCCCACGACCAGGCGCACGTAGCCGATCGCGATCGTCATCGAGGCAAAGGAGACCAGCCACGAGCCGACAAAGATGCCGGTCAGCGATGCCGTCTTGGAAAGACCGCCCACACAGCGACGTGCGCCAAGGCCCGACAGATTGGGCTGCAGGTCGACGACGCTCAAGGCGGCAAACTCCGCAGACATCATCGCGACCAGGCCAAAAAGCGCGTAATAGTAGACGACCGTGCCATCGGGCGTGGTGCGTGTCAGGCTTACGCGGCGGGTACCGCCCTCGAGCGATAGAGCGCGCGCAACCGCCTCCGGGTCGGCGAGCGCCGCCGGGTTGTCCTGGGCAATCTGGGACATGAGCTCGGCATTTTGTGTATACGAGCTTGCCACCGTTTCAAGGATGCTGCGGTCGGTGAGCACCGACGTCGCACGCGAGCTGCCATAGCTCGAAAGCAACGTGAGTTTGGGCGTGCCCGCATCGTCGACCGCATAGATGCCCGCGACCTCGCCGGCCTTAAGCGCACGGTTCGCATCGGCTGCGTCGTCGAGCTCGTGGATCTCGAGCAGCTGATCGTCGCCCTCCTTGGCAAGCGACGTTGCCACGTCCTTAAAGGTCGAGGCGTCCCAGGCTTCGTCGGCGACGACGGCAACCGGTACCGGGTCGACCTTGCCGTCGGAGCTGAGGTTCGCAAACATAAACATGAACATCGTGGAAAGCGCGATGGGAAAGAGAGCGCCCCAGACCCACGTGCTCGGCCGACGCAGCAGTGTCTTGACCGTGATGATAATAGTGTTGAACATGGCCGCCCCCTAGTCGCGCAGCTCGCGGCCGGTGATCTCGAGGAACACGTCGTTGAGGGTCGGCGGCTCGGAATAAATGCGGCCGAGCGCCACGTCATGAGAGCGCAGCGCATCGAGAATGTCCGTCAGGTTATGCGGGCTCGCCTCGCACGAAAACGTGAGCTGGCCCGCCGTCGCCGACAGGTCCAGGACATGCGGCAGGCTCGCGACGGCACCGAGCGCCGCGCTCGGCACCTCGCCGACCTCGATCACGATCTTCTCGCCCATCTGAATCATGCGCTTGAGTTCGTCGTTGGTGCCCTGCGCCAGCACGCGCCCGCCGTCCATGATCATGATGCGGCTGCAGATCTGCTCGACTTCCTCCATATAATGGCTGGTATACACCACCGTGGCGCCCTCGTCGCGCAGGCGGCAGATGCCCTCCAGGATGGCGTTGCGACTCTGCGGGTCGACCGCCACCGTGGGCTCGTCAAAGAAGATGAGCTCGGGCTTGTGCGCGATGCCGCAGGCGATGTTGAGGCGACGCGCCAGGCCGCCCGAGAGCTTGCCGGGGCGGAACTTCGTAAAGTCGCCCAAGCCGACAAAGTCGATCGCCTCGTCCACCAGCGCGCGGCGGCGCTTGCGGTCGTTGACGTAGAGACTGCAGAAATAGTCGATGTTCTCGCGCACGGTGAGCTCGTCGAACACCGCCACCTGTTGCGGCACCACGCCGATGCGGCGCTTGAGGTCGTAGCGGGCGGGCGTCATGGGCTCGCCAAAGAGCTCGATGGCGCCTTTGTCGTAGGCAAGCAGCTGCAGGATACAGTTGATGGACGTGGTCTTGCCCGAGCCGTTGGGACCCAGCAGGCCAAAGATCTCGCCGGGGGCGATGCTCAGGTTAAAGTGGTCGAGCGCGATAAGATCGTCATAGCGCTTGACGAGGTTTTCGACGTGGACGATGTCTGTCATGAGGCGGCCCTTCTGTTGGTCGTGGCCCGATACGATTTCATCATCGCAGGAGCCGCCGGCGCGCACCAGTGAGCTTTGTCACGAGTGTAGGGCTTGGTCGCGCGGCCCGCCGGTGCCCCCGCTTTGCCGCGTGGGAGGAATGTCACGGTTGCTCCGGGTGGCCCCTCCACCACGCGCGGCTTCGCGTACAATACCCGTATGAACAGGCTTTTCGACAAATCGATCGTGCTGGCGTGCTGCATTGCGGCCGCCACGGGCCTTGCTGTGGACGCTCACCTGGTCGCGGCGTTTTGCCTTGGCGTTATTGCCACTTCTCTGGCCGAGGTCGCACAGGGGGAACGCACGCGCCGCGCAAGCGAGACCGCAAGTTACGCTTACATCATCGCGGCTGTCTTCGTGCCGCCGTTTGTGCCGTTTGCGCCTCTCATCCTCTATGACATCGCGCGACGCGTGCGCCGTGAACGCATCTGGCCCGCGCTGGCGATTGGCGCCGTGTTTGTCTGCGCGCTTGTCGCGGACCTTCGCGGCGGCGCGCTCACCACCCGAACGCTCCTGCTGACCGCCATCCTCTCGGTTGCCGCCACCTTGCTATCGCTACGTACCGCCCAGCTGGAGCGCGAGCAGCAGCGCATGCGCCGTACCCGCGACGAGCTGCAAGAACGAGCCCTCGCGCTCGAAGCGCGCAACCGCGACCTTGCCGACCGCCAGGACTACGAAGTCGAGCTCGCGACGCTCGCCGAACGCGCGCGTATCGCGCGCGAGATTCACGACAATGTGGGCCACCAGCTCACGCGCGCCTCGCTGCAGGCTGAAGCCCTACGCGTGGTCCACGCCGACGAGCCTGGCGTCGCCGCCGATTTCGCCGACGTTAAACGCACGGTTGACGAGGCGCTCCAGCTTGTGCGCATCAGCGTCCACGCGCTCAACGACAACGCCGTCGACCTTTCCGTGCAGCTCGAACGCATTGTTGAAGGCGCGCGCTCGGACGGCGGCCCGCAGATTGAGCTTGAAGTTTTGGCCGAGCATGCGCCCGCAAATGTCGCCAACTGCTTTGCAGCGGTCCTGCGCGAGGCGCTCTCCAATACCATGCGCCACGCTTGCGCCCAGACCGTCACCGTACGATGCATGGAGCATCCGTCGTTTTACCAGCTTGTCGTTACCGACGATGGCGCTGGTGGGGTCCACGCAAGCGGCCGCGACGCCGCAGAGGGCATGGGGCTCGCCTCCATGCGCGAGCGCATCGAGGCGCTTGGTGGCGCCTTTACCGCCGGCCCGCGTGCCGGCTCCCCCGGCTGGCGCGTGTTTGCCACCGTTCCCAAACAGCAAGGAGATGAGGGCCGATGAGGCTCATCGTTGTCGACGACGACCGCTTGGTGGTCGATTCACTCAAGATTATCCTGGGCGCTAAGCCGCAGATAGAGGTGGTGGGCACCGGTGCCGACGGCGACGACGCGGTGGCGCTCTACGCCGAGCACGCACCCGATATCGCGCTGCTCGACATTCAGATGCCAGGGCGCGACGGCCTTTCGGCGGCGCGCGAAATCCTTGAGCACTACCCCGCGGCACGCGTGGTGTTTCTGACGACATTCTCAGATGACGAGTACATTGTGTCGGCGCTCAAGCTAGGCGCCCGCGGTTACCTGATCAAGACCGATGTCGCCGCCATTCCTCCAGCGTTGGCGCAGGTCATGGACGGCAAACGCGTATTCGAGGGCAAGGCGATCGAGGATATCGACTTTGATGGGGCGGGGTCCGAGGCCGACACGCCTCGCCGGCCCGCCGCCTTTGCCAGCCTGACCGACCGCGAGTTCTAAGTCGCAGAGCTCATCGCCCGCGGCCTCGACAACAAGGAGATTGCCGCCACCGCCTACATGGGCGAAGGCACCGTGCGCAACCACATCAGCTCAATCCTTGCCAAAATGGGCCTGCGCAACCGCACGCAGATCGCCATCGCCTACCTGCGAGGGTAATTACCCGACGACCGACCGCCCCGGCATAGCAAAATGGCCGTTATCGATTTAATGCCATTTCAAAACCATGCCGGATTACTACGATGAATCGCCCGCCTTCGACCACGGTAAATTGCGCGCTTGCAAAACCGCAGGTAGAACGCTTGCAATATTTAGAAAAATGCAGTCATGGTCGGGAATGTCGAATTCATCGTAGTAAACCGACATAGTTTTGTTCGGGCGGCCCTGCACGAGTGCCCCTGCAAGCCTCGCGGGAGCAAAATGATCCGTCTTCCTCCGTCCCCAAGGGATCAGCCGGAACCGCGCGCCACGAAATCGGCCCATCTACTACGTTTGACTCGATACCCCTGACCATACCTTCGTTTTGAACAAAACCGCAGGCATTCTACCTGCGGTTTTGTTTTCGCGCTTTTTGGCATGGTTGGGGGTAAGGGACTAAACGTAGTAGATGGGCCGGTTTCGTGGCGAACCCTTCTTGCCTACGCACAAAAGCGCCGCCACGGAGGAGGGAGATACCTCCGTAGCGGCTGGGGGTGGGGGCTATGTTCTGGCTCCCCGCCGGCCGCCCGGGGCCTTTTGGCCCCGGGCGCTGCCAGCGTGCCTAGCGCTTACGGATACCCCAGACCAGGGCTCCGACGCCGGCCATGGCAATGACGAATGCCATGAGCAATGCGGCGGCCTGCTGGTCACCCGTGGTGGGCAGGAAACCCTTGACCGTCTTGACGATGTTCGTCACGGTCTTGGGCGTGCCGGGGTCGGGCGTCGGCACGGGCGTCTCGGGCTTCTTGTACGTGTTGTTGAACACGATACCCTCGACGCTCTTGTCGCCCTTGGTAAAGGCAACGTTCGCCTTGAGGTTGCCCTCGCCGTCGTCGACCACGTTAACGGTCGCGGTAAAGACGGACTTGTCGTAGGTCATACCGGCCTCGTCACCCTTGACCTCGCTGATGGTGTAGACGTACGTACCGGGCTCGTCGTACTCGAGCTTGTCGAAGTTGATCTTGCCGTCAGCGTCGTTAGTAACGGTGGACTCGATGTCCTCGCCAACGAGCTTAAAGCTAAACTCGTCCTTCTTGAGTTCGCGTCCCTCGAGCACCTTGATAGCGCCGATGGAAACCTGCGTAGGCATGGCGTGATACTTGTTGGTAAAGCCAGCCGACTCGGTGGTTCCCTCGAGCTTGTGCGTCGCGGTCAGCGTGCCGTCGCCGTTGTCGGAGACGGTGGTCACGACGGTGTAGGTCGTGCCGTCATAGGTGACGCCCTTGTACAGGCCGAGCGCGTTGGGGCAAGCCTCGCGCAGCGTGTACGTGTGCGTGCCGGGTGCCTCGTAGCGAATCGGGCTCAGCGTCACGGTGCCGTTAGCGTCGTTGGTGCCGTTAGCGACAACCACGTCGTCCTCGAGCAGCTCAAACGTGAACTCGCCTGCTGCAAGGTCGCGTCCAGTCAGGCGCTTGACTGTCTTGACCTGATCGGTCACGGACGAATCGGTAGGTGCCACGCCGTAGGTGTTGGTAAACGTGAAGGCAGCACCGTCGTCGCCTTCGCGCTTGACGCTCAGATGTCCGGCGCCGTCGTCAGACACGGTGTAGGAAACCTTGCGCGTGGCGTTGGTGTCATTGGTCACGCCAGGGGCACTACCGGACTCGGTCACCGTGTAAGTAAAGGTGTGCGAGCGCGGAGCGGTGGGGGCTGCGGGCTCGGGCTCGTCGCTGGGCTCGTCGGCGTTGGCATCGGTGTCGGCCTCTTCAGCCTCTGCCTCTTCAGCCTCTGCCTCGTCGGCCTCTGCCTCGTCGGCCTCGGCTTCGTCAGCTTCGTCTGCCTCGGCCTTATCGGTCGCATCGTCCGTCACGCCCAGAGCGCGGTTGAGGTCCTCGAGCGTAAAGTGGATCTTGCCAAAGTCCACGTTGCCAGCCGCGTCGTTGGTTGCGGTCGTGCGCCCGGGCATCGGGGCGCCGGCCTCGTCGGCGGTCACGGTAAAGGTGAACTTGCCCGTGATGTCAGCCGGGGTCAGGCCCTCGGCAGCTTGGAGCTTCTTAGTGCCGGTGAGCGCGGCATCGACGGCTTCGGCGCCGTAGACGTTCTCGAACAAGGGCTCGACGCCGCCGTAGTCGACCGTCGCCGTCAGGGTACCGTCACCGTTGTCGACGACGATAACCTTAAAGCCAAAGCTCCACGTTGTAGCGGAAACGCCATTCGGCAGCCCGAATAAATCTTCGTAGGCCGTGTAGTTAATGGTCCAGGCAAGCTTGCCGTCCTTATCGGTACGATAAGCAAGCCCAGCAGCCTCAAGATTAGCAAGCATCTTAGTGTCGTAGTGCAGCGTATCAAAGCTCACGTGCCCGCCGATATTGGGCTTGAGGTTTTCGTATGCCACAAGCTCACCCTGATAGGCGATGCCGAACCAGAACTCGCCGTCGGCCATCGGGCGGCCGGTCAGGGTCTTGGTGGCAACGACCTGAGCGGCGGTGCCGTCAGGCGTGTTGGTCGTAGCGCTGTAACTGTTGTGGAACGGCACCAGGGCCTTCTCGACCTTGTTCTCGCCACTCTTGTGGACCGTCTCATGCGTGCCCTCTGAACCGCCGGAGACGGTCGTCGTGGCGGTAAGCGTACCGGCACCGTCATCGGCGACGGCGATCGTCACGGTACGCACGGCGTCGTCGTAGGTGTAACCGGGCTTGCCGTCATTCTTCTCGGCTACGGTGTACGTAAAGGTCTTGCCGGCGTCAGCCTGCGTAAACTTGACCTCATGGCCAGCCAGGATGTCGATCAGGCCGACCGTTGCCTCTGCCGTCGCAGGGGACTTGAAGTTGTTGGCTCCGGGCAGCAGGCCAAGCGCGTTGGCCGAGGCCTCGTCGGCAGGCGTCACGGTAAACGTGAACTGACCCTCGGTCATAGGACGTCCGGAGAGGCTCTTGCTGAGCTTGAGGCCGCCGGCCGCGGTGTAGTTAAGCTCAGTGCGGTACGTGTTGGTGAAGCGTCCGTTTTCCTTCTTGGTGACATTGGCGGTCAGCTTGCCCTCGCCGTCCTCAGTCACGGTCACTTCGGCGGTCGCGACATGCCCGTCATACGCCATGCCGGCCGCGTTACCCGCGTTCTCGCGGATCTCGTACGTGTAGGTTCCGGCAGCCGTGTAGCGGATCTTTCCGAACTTGACGGCAGCGATGCCATCCTTCGCATCGTGCTTGTTCACGGTCACGGTTGCAGGATCGGGCAGCGGGGTGCCCTCGGCGGCGGTGATGGTAAAGCTGAACTCGTCGGAGTCCGTCCAGTCGCGACCGTCGATAGCCTTGCTCAGATCAAAGTCGAGCTCTGCGTCGAGCGGGGTCACGCTGTAGGTGTTCTTGAAGGTCGCAGCCGTGGCGTCCTTCAGGACATGCTCAGCCTTGAGCGTGCCATCGCCCTTGTCGGTAATGGTGGTCTCGATGGTGTACTTGGCGTCGCCGTACGTGATGCCCTTGCTGGTGGTTCCGCCGTTGACCTCGCGCAGCGTGTAGGTATGCTTGCCGGCCTCGGTGTACTTCACGGCGTTCATCGTGATGTTGCCCTCGGCGTCGTTCTTGCCGGTGGCGACGACCTTGTCGCCCTCGACGAGCTCGAAGGAGAACTCGCTGTCCATGAGATTGCGGCCAGTCAGGACCTTGTTCGCGGTGATCTGGTCGGTAACGCTCGTCTCGACAGGCGTCACGTTATAGGTATTGGTGAACGTAAATGCCACATCGCCGTCCGGCTTGCGGGATACGCTCAGATTGCCCTTGCCGTCATCAGTCACGGTGAAGGAAACCTTGCGCGACAGCTTGGCGTCGTTGGTCACGCCAGCCACTTCGCCGGACTCGGTCACGGTGTAGGTAAAGGTGTGCTCGCGCTTCTCGGGCTTCTCGCCCAGAGCCTTGTTAAGGTCGTCGAGCGTAAAGGCGATCTTGCCAAAGTCGACCTTGCCGTCAACGTCGTTGTGCACGCTCGTGCTCGCAGGCATAGGCGCGCCCTCTTCACCGGTCACGGTAAAGGTGAACTTACCGGTGATATCAGCCGGGGTCAGAGCGTCGTCAACCTGCAGATTCTTGATACCCGCAAGCGATGCCTCGGTAGCATTCGTGGTGTAGGCGTTCTTGAACTCGATGCTCTTGACGTCCTTGGCGTCCTTCAGCTCGTGCGTGGCAACCAGCTGGCCCTTGCCGTTATCGGCGATGGTCGTCACGATGGTGTAGACCGCGTCATCGTAGTCAATACCGCCGGCGTTGCCCTTAACCTCATGCAGCTTGTAGGTGCGCTGGCCGATCTCGGTGTACTTGATGGCACTGAACGTCACCTTGCCGTCGGCGGCGTTCTTAACGGTCTCGACAGGCTTAACTTCCTTGTCAATGATTTCGAGCAGCTCAAAGCTGAACTCGTCGGCCGTAAGGTCACGCCCGGTCAGAGACTTGGTCACGGTAATCTGGTCGGTGACGCTGGACTCAACAGGATTCGTGGCGTAAACGTTCTTGAACTCGGTCTCGCCCGAGGTCACCTTCACGCCAGCGCTCAGCTCGCCCTTCTTGTCGGGCGTTACCGTCACGGTGATCTCCGCGACGTTACCGCTGTAGGCGATGCCGTCAATCGTGGTCCCGGCATGCTTTTCACTGACCTTGTAGACGTACGTGCCAGGTTCGGTGTATTCGATCGTACCGAAGTCGATGGCAGCCTTGCCCTGGGCGTCCAGGTCGGCCTTGCGCACGATCGCAGTCGTAGTCGTAGGCATCGGGGCGCCGTTCTCGGACGTCAGGCCAAACTCAAACGCGTCAGCATTCGTCCGGTCGCGACCCTCGAGCACCTTGGTCAGACCAAAGCTGGCCTTGGTGTTCACCATTGCCGGCGTCATGTCATACGCAAAGCTGATCTTGCCGTTGTTGCCCAGGTAGGAATTGACATGCGTCGCGGTCGCCTTGGCGGACACGTTATTCCACTTGGGGTTGAGAACGTCGGTCGCGGTACCAGTGTTGTTGCCGCCCACGCTCTTCTTGGTGGTGTGGAGCTCATCGATAAAGGCCAGGCGCGCGGTTCCCACGCTAAACGACAGGTTTCCGTCCTTGTCGGCAACTATAGCGCCGTCAAACTTGGCAGCGTCGCCACCGATGAACTCGATGACGGCGGTGGTGGGCTTGGCCTCGTTGTTCGAGCCCTGCTCCTCAAACTCATCCTTGTAATAATAGGTGCCAGTATCTGTCAGCGAATTCTTTGCAGGCTGCGTGCAGTCCTTATCCGCGTAAATGGGAGTCTGCTTCTGGAAGTAGTAGTAGCGGTTGGTGTCGGCCGGCTCAAAGGTCGCAACCGTATCACCCAACGCACTACCGCTCCACTTGTTCGCGTAGAAGCTCACGGTCTTGGTGCCGTCAACGACAGTCGTATTGTGCTCGATGTAGTCCTTGAGCCCCGTGACCTTCTCGGGCGTAAACAGGTTGTCAAGTGCGGCGCTTTTCACGCTCGAGGCATACTTCACCTGAATGGGCTTAACGTTGTCGACCGAAAGCTTGCCGTCTACGGTCTTAAAGTGACTCAGCGGAATCAACGACGCAGGAATATTAACCGTTACGATATCGCCCTTCTGGGGATTGTCATCGCCAGCACGCTGCACAGTGATGAGCAGGTCTTTCGCCTTGCCGGTGAACTCGTAGGTGTCGGTATTGGTCTCTTTGTTGACCGTCTTGCTCGCCTCGGTAAACGGCGTGCCGTTAATGACGACTTCGGTAAATCCATCGACCTGCATAAAGTCGCCCAGCTCGTCGGTAAACGTGATGTAGCCGGACTTGGTCTCGTCGTAGCCCTTATGGATTTCGGTCGGATAAGGCGGCTCCGATGTGATGGCCTGCGAGATGTCGTCGAAGACCTTCTTGAGCTCTTCGGCGTTGGTTGCCGACTTGTAGTAGTCGGAGTTTTCCGCGCGTGCACCATGAGTATCCCATGCCGTGGCATTGGGGTAGTTGCTCGACACGGCATGCATGAACTTGTTTACGTCGCTCGTCGACTTTTTCGAGGGGTCGTCAGCAGGATTCGCCCCGCTAAAGATGCCAATGGTATAGATGGTTGCCTTGCTGTCCTTCATCTTCTTGGCAGACGTCACAGCATCGTTGGCAACGTCAGAGTCAAACATGTCAACTTTCGTTGGCGTGCCGTCGGTAAAGAACACAACAATCTTCTTGGCGTCCGCGCGACCAGAAGTGATGCCCTCTGCCAGCTGCAGGCCATTGTCGGCGCGCGTTGCACCAGCGGGTGCAATCTGGGCAATCCTATGCTTAAGAGCTTTCACGTTGCCACCGGAGCAATCGGTCAGGCCTTTCATTACCTGCGTGTAATTGTAGGTGTGTCCTCCGTCACGATACGTATCGTTGCCGATATTGTTGGACGTCTTGCCCGCAAACTTAACGATAGCAACCTTATGCTGCCTATCCACGCCCTCGATGCCCTCGTTTTGTTTGGCAATGGCGTCGATGAAGCTGCTGGCAGCGCTCTCCAGCGCATCGATGCGCTTGGTGGGATCTCCACCGCCCATCTCATGATCCATCGAGCCAGAGGCATCCAGCACCATCACGATGTCGAGCGGCGTGGTGACTGTCACGGTTGAATTAGACGTCGAGGACATCGCCGAAAGCGTGGTCAAAAAGTCCGACTCTTCGTTTTCCCCGGTTGCCTTGACCGTCTTATCGGTCCAGATTCGACCGATGTTTTGGGTCGTTACCTTATTGCCACCGTGGCCTGCCGCCCAGATTTCCCAGCGACCGCTGGTGTCGGGGTCGACGACCTTTCCGGTCATTATCGGTCCGTCCATTCCTGTGCTGGACCTGGCGTTGGCCTCGGGCAGCATGGCGAATGCTGCAGCCGGCAACACTAGCACTACTGCCAGTATCACCGCCAAGAGACCCCTCGTGTACTTACTCATCGCGTCTCCCTTCTCACTGTCTCAAACCTTGCATCAGCCTAAAGTTACGAAATGAGACACAATTAGGGCAGGTGACACACGTTCCAGATTTGATTTTGGGCGTGAGACAAATGTCTCACCGAAGTTGAGACACGAAAGTTTTCGCAGGAAAACGGGTGCGACTCGGAGCCAACAGGTCAAAATGATCCGTTTTCCTCCGTCCCCGGGGGATCAGTTGGTAACGCTCGCCACGAAATCGGGCCATCTACTACGTTTGACTCGATACCCCGACCATAGCCGCTTTTCATGAAAAACCGCAAGCGTTCTACCTGCGGTTTTCATTTCGCATTACTTGACGTGGTCGAGGACTGCCGCCTAAACGTAGTAGATAGGCCCATTTCGTGGCAGACGGGTCACGCGGCAGCCCTCGTGAGGCAAAAATGATCCGTTTCCCTCTGTCCACGGGAGATCAAGGGCTGCTACGGATATGGTGCTATTTCAAAACTATGCCGGATTACGGGGCTAAAGTCGGAGTCCTCATCCATACAGCCTTTTTTTGAAAAACGGCAGGCTATCTACCTGCGGTTTTGTTTTTGTGTTTTTCCGTATGGTCGGAGGTTCGCCATCCAGCCCCGTAAACCGGCATAGTTTTGTTTGCGGCGGCCCAGCCGCGCGTTTAAGCGCGGGGCCGGTGGGGCATTTTTGCCCCACCGGCCCCTATTCCAGCTCTATTCCGGCGCTATTCCGGTTTGGTTTCTACTGTGGGAGTCTTGTCCGCTGCGACTGGGGTGCGGGCGGTGTCCATAGTCAGGCAGTGCTTGGGGCAGCTCTCGATGCACTCACCGCACACCACGCAGGCATACGGGTCGATCGACCACGTTCCACCCTTGCGATCGACCGCGAGCGCGCCCGCCGGACAGCGACGCGCACACATGCCGCAGCAGATACACACATCCATGTCATTGACGATATGCCCGCGCAAGCGCTCGGGTGCCGCGAGCTTCTCCTGCGGATAGCACACCGTTACCGGCTGCTTGACCATAGAACCCAAGGCCATCTTGGCAAATGTCAGCAAACTCATGCCGCGCCTACCTTTCCGTGCAGCTAATGCAGGGGTCGATGGTCAGGATAATCATGGGCACGTTGGCAAGGAGCACGCCCTGCAGCGCATGCGTCAGACCCGCCAGGTTCTGCGACGTCGGCGTGCGCACGCGGAAACGGTCCAGGTTCTTGGTGCCGTTACCGCGCACATAGTAATATGCCTCGCCGCGCGGCTGTTCAATCACAACCTCGCCGCGCGCGCCGTCGGCCGGCGTGAGCTTGGTACGCCCGCCGATACCGTCGTGCGGAATCTTGCCGACAAGCTCCTTGATAATGTCCATGGCCTGCGTAACCTCGGCACAACGCACCTGGCAGCGGGCATAACAGTCGCCATCGGTGGCAACAATCGGCCCAAACGCAGCCAAGTCCGCATAGGCACCGTCGTCAAACATGCGCACGTCGTAATCCACGCCCGATGCGCGCCCAAACGGACCGACCATCGAAAGCTCCAGCGCGTCTTTCTTGCTAATCACGCCCACGCCATGCAGGCGCTCGCCGCAGCTGTTGTCGTCCAAAAACGTATGCACCAGGGCCTCGTAGTCAGGACGCATGGCATCGAGCGTCTGGACAATGCCCGCCAGCTCGGAGTCCTCGATATCGTGCTTAAGGCCGCCGATCTCGTTAATCGACAGAATCACGCGCCCGCCGCAAGTGCTCTCAAAAATCTTGAGTATCTGCTCGCGCAGGGTCCACGACCGATAGAACAGCGCCTCAAAACCAAAGGCGTCGGCGAGCAGGCCCAGCCACAGCAGATGCGAGTGGATGCGCGAAAGCTCGTGCAAAATGGTACGGATATACTGCACGCGGCCTGGTACCTCGATGTCGAGCATGCGCTCGCAGGCGCTGGCATAGCCGCAGCTGTGGCCCACGGCGCAAATGCCGCAGATGCGCTCGGCGATGTAGCCAAACTGGTGCATGTCACGCTTTTCGGTGAGCTTCTCGAGTCCGCGGTGCACAAAACCGATCTGCGGAATTGCCTCGATGACGCGGTCGTCCTCGATTACCAGGTCTAGATGAAGCGGCTCGGGCAGCACCGGGTGCTGCGGGCCAAACGGAATTACGGAGCGATGTGCCATGGACCTTACACCTCCTTTTTCTGCTTGTCGCGGGCGGCCTTGGCGGCAAGCGCCGCACGGACCTTGGCCGCTTTCTCGGGATCCATGGCGGCGAGCTTTGCCTCCATCTCGGCAGCCTTGAGCGCGGCCTTGGCAGCGGCATCGTCATGCTGGGCATCGGAGCCGGCAGCCGCAGCGGGCTGAGCGACGGCAGCGCCCGCAGCGCCCTCCCCTGCAGCAGCCGCAGCGGCGGCCTTTTCGGCCGCGGCCTTGCGCGCCTTGGCCTCGGCGGCGGCACGGACCTTCATGGCCTTCTCGCGCGCGGCCTTCACCTCAGGCGTGATAACGCTCATGGGCTCGGCAGTCGAAACCTGGTAGAAAAAGCCCTTAAAGTCGATCTGCATGTCGGTGATGGCAAGACCAAACAGGTCATGCGCCTCGTTCTCAAACGGGAATACCGCCGGATAATACGAGCTGATGGACGGAATCTCCTGATACTGATCAATTCCCTCAACCACCAGGTTCTCGATCGCATAGCTGCCGTCCTGCGCGATCTGCTCCTGAGCAGCCCGAACGTTGATAAACGTATAGACCAAGCGATACGAGCCGTCGTCGACGTTGCGCTCGGCGTGCATTTGCACAAAGCGCGCGCCGACGCCCTTGAGCGCCTGGACATGCGGCAGGAGCTCGTCGATCCCGACGGTGGTATAGATTGCCTTTTGCATTACTCGGCCTCCTTTACAGCGACGGGCGTCCCAGCAGGTGCGTCGCCAGCGACGGGCGCGGCGGGCGCCCTAGCGGGCGTATCGCCGGCGCCATCAGCCCCGGCCCCCGCTGCCACAAACCCGTCCTCGCCCAGCTCAACGCCACCGTCCCAGGTAGCGGCGCCGCCCACGGTGAGCGGATCGCCGCCGGCGCGCATCACGGCCTCCTTCTGGTCCAGAATGCCGCACGCCTCCACGATGGCATCGATCACCGTCTCGGGGCGAATGGCGCACCCGGGCGCGTACACGTCCACGGGAATCGCGCGGTCCACGCCGCCGATCACGTTATAGGCATCGCGGAACACACCGCCCGAACACGCGCAGATACCGCAGGCCACCACGCACTTGGGCTCGAGCATCTGGTTGTAGATCTGGCGCACGACGGGCAGGTTCTGAGCGTTGACCGACCCCGTTACCAAAAAGATATCCGCATGCTTGGGGTTGCCGGTGTTGACCACGCCAAAGCGCTCCGCATCGAACAGCGGCGTGAGCGAGGCCAACACCTCGATATCGCATCCGTTGCAGCTCGAGCCGTCGTAATGAATAACCCACGGCGAGCGCGACATTTTATGATCCATGGATGCCGCCTCCTAAATAAACACGTCGACGAGGATGGGCATAAGGTTGAGCAGGCCAAACACCAGTGCCACGCCCCAGCCGAGCTTAAAGCAGCTGCGCCAGGTGCTGCGTGCGAAGGTGTTGTCGATCAGCACTTCGACAAAGTACGTCGCGGCCATCACGACCAGGGCGACCACCCAGCTCACCGGGTTGTCCCAAACAAAGAACATGCCCACCCACATCAAAAACAGCACGGTCTCGCACCAGTGCATAAGGGTCATCTTGGCCAGCGTGCCGCCGCTCATCTCGGTGGCGACGCCCTGGACGATCTCCTGATGCGCGTGATGCGAGTACGAAAGATCGAACGGTGACTTGCGCAGCTTGATGGTAAGCACCGCGAGCAGCGCGAGGAAAATGGGCGCGCTGTACACGATGATGGGGGCCGACTGCCCCGTCACGGCGATGGAATCGAAGCTGTCGGTGGCAAGGTACAGGCCCACGCTCATCAGCAGAACGGCGGGCTCGTAGCTCATAACCTGCAGCAGCTCGCGGTCGGCGCCGACCTGGGCAAACGGGCTTTGCGTCGAGGCGGACGCCAACACCACAAAGATCGCGGCGAGCGTAACCATAAAGGCGCACAACAGCGTGTTGGAGCCCGACACAAAGATGCCGCCGCCCACGACGGTAAAGATGAGCGCGCACGCCATGTAGGTATCGTCCATGGTGTTTACGCTGGCGGGAGCCTTGCGCAGCAGCTTGGCAACGTCGTAGAAGGGCTGCAGCAGACGCGGGCCCACGCGGCCCTGCATACGGGCCGAAAGTTTGCGGTCAACGCCGTCGATCAGGCCACCCACAAGCGGCGCCAGCAAGGCAAACGCCACGGTACCAATAAAGATGCCCACGACGCCCGAACCTTCAAAATACTTGCCGCGCAACACCGAGGGCGCGCTCATGGCAAGTCTCTCGGGCCCAATCCACGCGCAACACAGCAGCGCAAACAAGATAATGCTGCAGCACACGACGCTACCCGCGGGACCAATACGCTTCTCGCCAAGGGCGTCCTCCGAGTACCAATTGCGCTTTTCGGCCTTCACCTCGTGTCCCATCGAGCCGCGGAAATGGCGATATTTGTCGGTTCCCACGCCCGAAAGGTACACGTTGACGTGCGGTTTGTTGCTCACGCGGAATGAAGTCAGCAGCACCACGGCGATAAACGCCACGATAACCACCATCAGATACATGGCGTCCTTGCCGATAACGTACGGCACGCGGCCAAACACCATGGCCAAGTAAGGCGACACCAGACCGCTCGAGATAACTGGGAACGCCACGCAGCACAGAATCAGCAGCGCGGCGATGGTGTTGAGCGCCATCCATTCGGTCTTATGGACATTGACCTCAACGTTTTGAGCCGTGGGGTCGACGCCCGAAAGTTTGGCAAGCCACTTGCCCCAGAAGTAAAACGTCGCGGCCGAGCCAAAGGCCAGCACCATGATCATGAGCACGTTGCCAGTCTGCGCAAACGCCACCAGGGCACCCCACTTGGACACGAGCATGCCAAACGGCGCCACAAACATGCCCATGATGCCCAGCATCATCAGGCGCGTCAGGTGCGGCATGCGGCTGAACATACCGTCCATGTCCTCGATATTGCGGCTGCCGATATGATGCTCGGCCGTGCCCACGCACAGGAACAGCAACGACTTTGCCACCGTGTGGAACAGGATCAGGAAGATGGCCGCCCAGACGGCCTCGGGCGCGCCGACACCCAAGCAGGCACTGATGAGGCCCAGGTTGGAAATGGTGGAGAACGCGAGCACGCGCTTGGCATTGCTCTGCGAGATGGCCATGAGGGCAGCGAGCAAAAACGTGATGGCACCCACACTCGTAACCATAAAGCCGGTCACGGGATAGATGGCATAGAGCGGGCTCAGCTTGACCATTAAGAACACGCCAGCTTTGACCATGGTTGACGAGTGCAGCAGGGCGCTCGTGGGCGTGGGGGCAACCATGGCGCCCAACAGCCAAGTGTGGAACGGCATCTGTGCGGCCTTGGTGAGTGCGGCGAGCGACAGCAGGATGACCGGCATCACCAGTAGCGCGGATTGCACGGTTCCGGCGCCGGAAAGCTCGATCATGCCCGAGATGGTCAACGGCATACCGTTAACGTGCAGGAACATGAGTCCGGCCAAAAACGCGATGCCGCCCAGCATGTTAAGGATGATCTGGGTGAAGGCGTTCTTGATGGCCTCGGGCGTGCGCGTGTAGCTAATCATGAGGAACGAGCACACGGTGGTGATTTCCCAGCCGCAGAACAGCCACTCAAGGTTATCGCTCGTCACGATGACGAACATGGCCGAGAGGAACAGGAACATAAGCGCCAGGAACTGCGGGCGACGGTCGGGCGCGGTCTGCCCGCGCAGCGCGGCCTCGTGCTCGTCATGAGCCTGGAAGTCCTTCATGTAGCCCAGGGCATACACGCAGATTAGGCTGCCGACAATGCCAACGGCGAGGACCATGATCACGCTCATGTAGTCCAGGTAGAGCGGCGTCGCCGTGACGGCTTCGGCCGCGGGCAGCGTCATGGCTGCAAAGGCGAGCGAGCCCACCAGCTGGACTATGCCGAGCACTGTGGTGAGCGCGTTCCTATATTTATACGCGTTGTACAGGATGACGGCGCACAGGATGACATCGATGGCGGAGCTGATGATCGAGAGCACATGCGAGGTGCCGGGGGCAACCTCAAAGCTCTGCGGACCCGTGCCAAAAAACAAGACGGCGACTACAACTGTCACCGCCATAATAATGCCGGAGCCTACAAGCCCCACCGCATCGCGGGCGCGGTCACCGCGCGCGAGCAGCATGCCCAGCGCCGGTACCAGCGGAAACAGGGTAAGGAAATACAGTAGCGTCATACCATCACTCCCCCATGCAAAAACGCTGCAATTGTTTAACGTTATAGCTCAATTGAGGAGTAGCGGCGGCGGGTTTTCGGTCAACTGGGGAGTTTTAGGCGTACGGGGCAAGGGCACGTCCGCTTTGGAGCAGAGAGGCGACGCTCCCCCTATCGCAGCGACAGGCGCGCGGGCCACTGCGCGCAGTTTATTGACCACTTTGGAGGATGTCCCGACAGGCTCGCGCCGGTCCAAAAAGTTGGCGCGGCAAGAAAAATGCGCCCCTGTGGGCGCACCATCCCGTTTGCTATTCCGCCTTTTTAACGCGCGGCTTATCGACCAGTGCGGACTCACCGCTCTCGCGGTACTGACGGCACCAAGCCTTGACCGAAGACTCGCTGGGAATCTTGTGCTTGATCATGGCCTCGCGAACCGTCAAGCCGTTTTCCAGACGGTCCTTAACCACAGCGAGCTTTACGTCGTACGAATAGGTGTGATGATGCGAACCGGCATTGAGAACGGCGTCGGCACCGCCCACGGCATACGCGCGGGCCCACTGACGAGCCGTGGCCTGGGGAATGCCAAGCTCCGCGGCGAGGGCGCGATGGCCGACCCCCTCTTGAAGGATCTCGACGGCGCGCTGCCTAACCTCGGGCGCATGCGTGCGAGTCCTAGTTGCTTCCGACATACCTGCCACTTCTTAGCCTTAACCGTTAATCTGCTTTCTTACGTGCAAGTTAGATAGTAGCATTTTACTGTTTGCTCAAAGCAGTTAATTAAAGTAGACGCGGCGTTATCTGGGCATTTGGCACCAAATTACGACATTTCTTTATCGATTATTTACGCTGGTAGCTGACTCGCAGCTAATCGTCATTCGCTTGTCAACAAAATTGGCATCTCTTTATGTCCTTTGGTATAGAGGATATGGTTATTAACCCCTCCCCCAATAATTTTGAGTGATCCGCAAGGCAGTAGACGTCCTCACTCCTCATGATTACCTCGCATTGCTATCCACCGGAGCAAAACAAAAAGGGCGGGACCTGCTGCGCTTGCAGGCCCCGCACCGGTTGACACCCGACGGGACACAGCCGGGCGAGACGGATCCGTGCTACCGCCCCGCCTGGCCGCGATGTTCAACTACAGCTCGTTGGCCGCGTGATATGCCGTGCGAATGGCGCTCGCGATGTCGGCGGTGTGCTCGCCCGAGCAGTCTCCCACGTAGGTCACGGGCACCGTCACGCCATCCAGGTCAAACGCGTTGGCCTTGGAGCCCACGGCCATCACCACGTAATCGCAGGCGATCTTCACCGGCTCCTCGGCGCCGTCCTCGGTGGTGCGAATGGCCTCCACGCCCTCGTCGGTAATGGCGGTCAGGCGGGTCTTCACGTGCTGCTCAACGTTATGCTCTGCAAAGTCGCTCATGATCAGCGGCAGAATGGTCTCGGACTCGCCCGCGGCAATCTTGTCGAGCATCTCCACGATCGCCACCTCGCAGCCGTGCTGCAGCAGGTACTCGGCGGTCTCGGTGCCCACCAGGCCACCGCCAATGACGGCGGCGCGGCCCGTAAGCTCCACCTTGCCGGCCAGCACGTCCCAGCTCGAGACGACCTTCTCCGAGTCGGCGCCCGGAACGGGGATGACCACGTCGTGCGCGCCCACAGCCACAATCGCGGCGTCGGCGGCGTTGAGGTCCGCGGGGCTAGCGACGTGGCTGAGCTCAACCTTCACGCCCAGGCCAGGCAGAATCTTCTCGTAGTACTCGACCGAGCGCATGATCTCGTCCTTGCGCGGAGGCGCGGCCGCCAGCACAATCTGGCCGCCCAGATGATCGCTCGCCTCGTAGACGGTCACGTCGTAGCCGCGCTTGGCCGCCACGCGCGCGGCCTCCAGGCCGGCGATGCCGCCGCCCACCACGGCGATCTTCTTGTCGCCCTCGCCCGGCTTGATGGCGATGGTCGCCTCGTCGCCGTTCTCGGCATTGAGCACGCACGAAATGTACTTGCGGTTTTGAATCGCATCGACGCAACCCTTGTTGCAGTTGAGGCACTCGCGGATGGGCTCACCCGTGGCGGCCTTCAGTGCAATGTCGGGGTCGCACATGAGCGAGCGGCCGTAGGCGATGATGTCGGCGGCGCCGTCTTCCAGAATCTTCTCGCCGGCCTCGACCGAGACAACACGGCCGACGGTTGCCACCGGCACGGAGACCAGGGCCTTGACGCGCTCGGCCACCGGCAGCGTCCAGTTGTAGGGCATGGCGCCCATGGGCGGAATGGTATCGCCCATGTTGCCGGTGTGGTTGGCCTGTGCGACCTGGATCATGTCGATGCCCGCACCCTCGAGCAGCTTGGCGAACTCGCAGGCCTCGTCGGGCTGCAGGCCGCCCTTGCCGCGCGGCGTACCGTCGGGGTTCTCCATGATCACGGGGAGCTTGTACTCCACCATCAGCTGCGGCGCGGCTTCCTTAATGGCAGCGACGACCTCCAGCGCGTAGCGAACGCGGTTCTCGAACGAGCCGCCGTACTCGTCGGTGCGCCGGTTGAGGATGGCCGAGCACAGCGAACCCACCAAGCGGTCGCCGTGGACCTCGATGGCGTCGATGCCGGCCTGCTGCGCGCGAGCGGCCGAGGCAGCGATGGCCTCCTTGATCTGGGTGAGCTGCTCTACGCTCGCCTCGTTCACAAAGTGCTGCATGTCGTGATGCAGCTTGGCGTAGGCCTGGTTGCGGATCTCGTTGGACTCGGCCATCTTGGCGGCAAAGGTCTCCTCGTCGCCGGCGGCCTTGGCCTCCTGCGCGGCCTTGGCGGCGGCCATGGATCCCATGACCATGCGGCCGACACCGGGCACATCGTACTCGGGGTGGAACAGCTGCAGCGCGACCTTGGCGCCGTGCTTGTGGACGGCATCGGCCAGCGCCTTAAACGTGGGGATCTGGGCGTCGGTCGCCAGCTTGGGCGTGGGGCTTGCGGTCATGACGGGAGCGACGTCGCCGATGACGATGTAGCTCACGCCGCCACGAGCCAGGCGCTCGTAAAAAGCCAGACTGCGCTCGCCAATGGAGCCGTCACGCTCCTCGTAGCCGGTGGTCAGCGGCGGGAACATAATGCGGTTTTTGAGCTCAAGGGGGCCAACCGTAATGGGCTGAAGCAGCTTGGGTGCAGGTGCGGTCATGGACATTCCTCTCTTGTAGGCGCGGCGGCGATGATGCCGCGTAGTTGTCTAGAGGATATGGCATGGGGGCACAGCGGCACAACGAAAATCGGCGGACAGCAGGTAGCGGCAGGTGGATGGGGATGGGCGGGGCGGCCCGTCGGTTTATCTCAATCTGTAACAGTTACGCGGCAAAACCGGGTCTTACTGTTACAGATCGAGACAAACCAAACCCGCCTGCTAGAAAATCTCAATCTATAACAACAACTCGGCAAAATCCGTCCCTCGTGTTACAGATTTAGACAAGCACGACCCAACCCACCGGTATATCTCGGTCTGTAACACCTAGCCGCCCAAATCGGGTCTAGATGTTACAGATCGAGATTTTGTTTGAGAGGCCGAGAATTGGACCGAAAACACGGTCCCGAAATAACAAAAAAGCTCGCCGGCTAGGCCGACGAGCTGCAAGTTCTTGGTCGCGGGGGCAGGATTTGAACCTACGACCTCCGGGTTATGAGCCCGGCGAGCTACCAGACTGCTCCACCCCGCAATGTCTGGGCGCCTCATGTGCGCAAAAAAGAATATTACGCGGGAGTTCGGTAAACGGCAAGGAAAATCTCGTAGAGCATAATTCCTTCATATTTAAAACCCCTCAGCCCCTATCACTGTAAACGAATCGCGGCCGAGCGCCGTCGACGGCGCGTATACAATGGTGCGCGTCCTTTTATGCCAACACCGGGAGTAGACATGCTGCTCGCTATCGATATGGGAAACACGCAGACGGCCATGGGCCTGTTTGACGGAGACGAGCTGGTGCAGTCGTGGCGCATGCCCACCGACCGCTCCTATACCGCCGACGAGATCCATGTGCGCCTGATGGGCTTCTTTAAGATGTACGGCCTCTCGCTCGACGCGGTCGACGCGATCGCCTTCGCCGGCGTGGTGCCGCAGCTCTCGCGCGAGTGGCACACTGTGGCCGACCGCATTGCCGCGGACGCCATCGTTATCGGGCCGCAGACGGCCGCGGTGACCAAGCTGCGCGCGGCGCGTCCCCAGGCCGTAGGCGCCGATCGCGTCGCTAACGCCGTTGCGGCCGAGACCTTCTACGGCGCGCCGGCAATCGTGGTGGACTTTGGCACCGCGACCAATATCGACGTCATCGATGAGGACGGTTATTACATTGGCGGAGCGATCGCGCCGGGTATCCGCATCTCCATGGACGCGCTTGCCGCCCGTGCCGCCAAGCTCGCCAGTGTGCCGCTCGAGGCGCCCGAGCATGCCATCGGCCGCGATACCGAGGAGTGCATCAAGGTGGGCGCCGTAACGGGCGCCGCCGCCATGGCTGAGGGCCTGGTCGCGCGCATGAAGCGCGAGCTGGGCCGCGAGGATGCCACCGTTATCGCCACGGGCGGCCTCGCCAGCATCGTCGCCGATTCGACCGATGCCTTCGACGTGGTCGACGGACAGCTCACCATCAAGGGTATCTGCGAAATCTACCGCCGCATGCAAGAGCTGGGATAGAGCAGGAGCTTAAGTCAAGCACGCCCGATGCCACAGTCCCCGCAAATGCTCGCCAAGCCTATTCCTCAAAATCGAAAAATTTTCAGTTTTGAGGAATAGGTCCGAGGTGCTACCCCGCAGTCACGCAAAGCCCTCCCCGGCACAGTGAACTGCGCCCCAAATCTTGGACGCCCTAAATAGCGACTAGGCCGCGAGGGCC